>JARGFM010000014.1 GCA_029210725.1 Bacteroidales bacterium
GCGGAGCAACGGACAATCGTCAGTACTCAGGGCCGAGAAATAATGTTTTATTAAATGACTTTTTCAGCAGACCCTAAATAGTTATACGAGTTTATATCACTTGCACCAATTTGGATGAGAAGATTACGTTCATAACCAGCCACATAGAAACCAATAGAATAGTTTGAATTATAATCCATAGTCTTATCAGTTTATTAAAAAGCTAAGGATTGACTAAGAAGAAAAGAAATAGTATTGACCTCCTTATTGAGAATCTTGCCCAAGAGTTTGCGAAGATCCCTAATTTCTCATTAACTCAAACAGGCCCAGAGGCGAATAGGTTATTTAATTTTATTCTCAAGAAGGCGTCGGAAATAAATGATTTTAAGGGGCTTTTTCTACAATACTATATTCCTGCTACTAACAAAGCTATTGTTTTGGCAAAGAAGGAGATGAGGAACTCATTTTATAAAAATCTCATTCAAATAAGCGAAGATGAGTTAAAAGAGAACCACTATGAAATAATAAGGTTGGGATATGTGGGCCTTTTTACAAAAATTGAAAATTTCCATAAAGAGTTAATTGCTGAAATTGATGCTGCTTTTAATAATGAAAATGGGGATTTGGAATTATTTGTATATGAGAAGTTTAATTATAAAGTCAAAAACTGGCATTGGGACTGGACAGTAAAACGCATTAATTGGATCAGTAATAGGGTAAAACACAATGGAGGATACCCAAATGAAGATCCTCCTATTGGATTAAAACATTTACCAAAAGAACAAAAGATAAGGATTAGTAAGGAGGAGTTTTCTAAAGATCTGGAGTACGTAGCAACTGAATATTTCAAATTGCTTATTAGTATATATTCAACTTTTGGAATGTACAAGATGATCATTGATAATTCACCCGATATTGAAGATGAGGACGAATTTAAAGTTAAGATCAAAGAGTTTGAAGAGTCAATTCTTAAGTTGACCTCTTTCGAATATTGAACGAATCAAAAAACCATCCACACTACCGTCAACATAAAATGCAAAGCCCCCTCAGATGCGTGATCTTCGGGGGCTTTCGCGGTTTGGCGGTGGTGCCACCAGGAATCGAACAATATAAATTGATGGTTTTGCATGTCTTTCCAAAATCCCGCAGAAGGCTCCGGGCTTCTTTAGAAAGGCTCTTGAACGATACCAGAAGCCTTGTTGTCACCGATTTTTAAGACCATAGCCCTTCTATCTCTTCCAGGGATTTGCCCTTGGTCTCCCTGAGGAAGAACCAGGCAATCAGCAGCTGGATGAAAGACATGGTGGCCAGGAACAGAAAGGTGACTGAGCCGCCCAGGGCATCCAGCACATAGGGGAAGAGCAGGACCACCAGGAAGGTAAACACCCACTGGGTGAAGGAGGCCAGTGCCACCGCCTGTCCCCTGATCCGGTTGGGGAACATCTCTGCCACCAGGGTCCAGAATGCGGGTCCTATGCAGGAGGCAAAAAAAGCGATGAACAGCATGATGCAAATGGTGGTAAAGATGGGATTCAGCTCAAAATGAAAGGCAGCGGCCAGCATTAGCAGGGTCACGGCCATCCCCGATGATCCGATGATATAAAAGGTCCGGCGCCCCAGCCGGTCGATCAGCCAGACGGCGAAGAAGGTAAAGGCGAAGTTGACCAGGCCGATCAGGGAGGTTTGCAGCAGGGCATTCCGGATCTCCAGTCCCGCAGCGATCAGTATTTTGGGTGCATAATCCACCACCGTATTGATCCCGCTGATTTGCACGAATACGGCCAGCAGCAGGCCCAGGATAATCACCTTCCGGTAGCGGGGGGCAAAAAGCATGCGGAATGCAGAGCCTGTTCCGGTGTCCTTCAGACTAAGTTCAATTTCAGTAATCTCTGATTCCGCAAACCCGGATCCTCCTATGCGTTCGAGTACCACGCGTGCCTTCTCCCTGAAGCCGGCTTTCACCAGCCAGCGCGGACTTTCCGGGATAAATATCAGACCCACAAAGAAAATGACCGATGGGAGCAGACCGGTGGCAAACATCCACCGCCAGTTATTCTCCATATCGTGCAGGGCAAAGTTGATCAGGTAGGAGATCAGGATTCCCAGAGTGATGGCCAGCTGGTATATGGTGATCAGCGTTCCCCGGATCTTTGGGGGAGCCACCTCTGCCACATACATGGGAGACAGAACCGAAACGGCTCCCACGGCCACTCCCCCCAGCACCCTGAAGGAGATAAAAAAGACCTGCGATCCGGCCAGCGCCATTCCCGTGCAGGAGATGGCGAAAAACAGGGCTACGGATATTAACAGCCGCTTGCGGCCGTATTTTTCGGTCAGGGCTCCTGTGCCGAATGCCCCGATGATGGCTCCCACCAGGATGGAGCTGACGCCCCAGCCCAGTTGCAACTCGTTCCAGCCAAAATAGGGCTGGATAAAGGGAATGGCACCGGAGATGATACCCAGGTCAAAGCCGAACATCAATCCCCCGATGGTGGCCACCATGGAGATGAACCACAGGTAGGTGCTTCCTTTCACTAAAGCTCCTTGATCTTAATGTTCCGGAACCATACTTTGCTGCCATGGTCCTGGAGGCAGATCTTTCCGGTTCCGGACAAGCCGTAATCGGGATAGGCATCCCACTTACCGCTGTTGCGTCGTTCGTTCCAATCCTCGCTCCAGGGAACAAACTCCAACACCTTTTTGCCGTTCAGCCAGTATTCCGCCTTTTCCGGGGTGAAGACTATTTCAGAACTGTTCCAGTCCCGCAGGTTTACCTGCTTCTGGTCGTTGGGCAGGTACATGGCATAGTCGGCGGCAGTTTTCTGCCACTCTTCCAGGGGATAAGGATTCCCTTCTTCATCCCGGAAGTCATCGTCCTCGATCATCTGGTACTCGGGTCCGGTTTCATAGGCAGCCTGATACCTGGCATCCTCTATGACATGGTACATGACCCCGCTGTTGCCATGAGGGCCCAGTTTCCATTCCCACTTCAGATGAAAATTGTCATATTCCTTCTCAGAGATAATATCCCCGCCTATATCGCCTCCCAGTCCCTCTCCGACCAGGCAGCCGTCTTCCACGATCCATCCCGAGATGAGTTCCTCGTTCCAGTTATGCCAGCCCTCGGTGGTCTTCCCGTCAAATAAGAGGGTCCATCCTTCTTTTTCCTCTTCGGCGCTGAGGGTATTGAAAACTGCTTCTTCCGAAGTTTGTACTTCGGCAGCTTCTCCTTCCTCCGTTTTGGGTTTGCCCTGCTGGTTGCAACTGCTTACGAATATGGCTATTGCAGTAATGGTAAAGAGTTTAATCGATTTCATAGTCTAAGGTTTTGAACTTGTTTTATTCCGGAAGGGTCCAACCTTCCCTGTAGTTGTGCCTGATATATTCTTTAACGGTCTCTTCGGCATTGAGGGTGACATAACGGGTGTCAAAATGGGGGTGGCCGTCAATGATATGGAAGTCGTCCGATGAGATCACCCGCAGCTCATCGCTGCTGGTGATGTTGGTGAATTTCATATTGGGCCCATCCCACTGGAGTTCCCGGTCGAGGCTCTGGAGGCGAACGGCCAGAACCCCCATGACGATCATTTCATTAAATGGCCCGGCCATATCAAAGTTGGAAAAAGGCTCCAGCCGGTTGTCCGGATCCTCCTTGCAGGCCCTGATCCAGTCCTGTTCGTGCGGCCCGTCCTGGATACCGCCAACCGGATAATTATTCACTCTTCGAAGAGTTTCGGGTACCTCGGGCTTGCGGCCCGAAAGCAGGCGGGGATTGATCCCGCCCAGGTTGCAGATCAGTTTGTCTTTGGAACCCACGAAGAGGCATCCTCCCATTTCATCTTCCATCATGGGTTCTCCATCGGCCAGTTCCACCGGCCGCGAGGGCATCATTCCACCATCGTACCAGCTTACCCTGACTTCGGGCAGGCCCTCCCTTTCGGGGAAGGTATACTCCACTTTTTCGGCCTGGGGAGCCGACTCCGTATTGACCAGGGTGGATGATCCCTGTACCCTGGTGGGGTAGCCCAGTTTGAGCGAACTGAAAACGGGATTCAGGATGTGACAGGCCATATCGCCCAGGGCTCCCGTTCCGAAGTCCCACCATCCCCTCCAGTTCCAGGGGGTATAGATCTCATGGAAGGGCCGCATGGGGGCCGGGCCAATAAAGAGGTCCCAGTTCATGGTGTCGGGGGCTTTCATCACCTCTTTGGGCCTTTCCAGTCCCTGCGGCCAGATGGGCCGGTTGGTCCATGCATGGACCTCCCTGACCTCTCCAATCTCTCCAGCCTGGATCCATTCCTCCACGGTACGTGCTTCGGGAGCAGAGTTCCCCTGGTTACCCATCTGGGTAGCTACCCGGTATTCGCGGGCAAGCCTGGTTAAAAGCCTGGATTCGTAGACCGAGTGGGTGAGGGGTTTCTGGCAGTAGATATGCTTGCCCATCTTCATGGCTGTCGCCGCAATGGCCGCATGGGTATGGTCCGAAGTGGCGATCATCAGAGCATCGATATCATCTCCCATCTCCTCCAGCATGATGCGCCAGTCCCAGTAACGCCTTGCGGCAGGATAATCATCAAAACAAGCCTGTGCATATTTCCAGTCCACGTCGCAGAGGGCCACTATATTTTCGCTGGACATGGCCCTGAGATTGACCCTGCCCTTACCGCCGATTCCGATGCCGGCGATATTTAATTTATCGCTGGGAGCCACGTGTCCCAGTGCTTTTCCCATCACATGGCTGGGGATAATGGTGATTCCGGCAACAGCAGCAGCTGCTTTCTTAAGAAAGGTGCGTCTGTGTAAAGCTGGATTATTCATGCTGGCAGTTAAATTTTTGAAGAGCAATAAAAGTAATAAATATTTAAAGGATTTGTTATAATTTGCCGGGTGTAATACGTATGTTTGAGCAAATAACTTCTTCGCATGTCAAACCGCAGATCATTTATTAAAACCTCGGCCGCAGCTGCAGCCGGTATCGGAATGTCAACGACGCTTTCAGCTTCCGTTTTGTCCCCCTCCCGGGTGCCGGGGGCCAACGACAGGATCAGGGTGGCCCTTATCGGGGCCCGGAACATGGGCTGGTACGATCTGGAGGATATCCTGAAACAACCCAATGTGGAGTGTCATACGCTTTGTGATGTGGATCAATCCGTGCTGGCGGATAAGGTGGAACAATTACGAAAAGCAGGAGGGCCGTTGCCGGCGATCACCACGGACTACCGGGTGGTCCTGGAGGATAAGGACATTGATGCGGTGATCATCGGAACACCCGATCACTGGCACTGCCTGCCCGCGGTGGAGGCCTGCCAGGCAGGGAAGCAGGTGTATGTGGAGAAACCGCTGGCCAATTCAGTGGGCGAGATTAATGTGATGCTGGATGCGGCCAGGCGATATAAAACCCTGGTGCAGGTGGGCCAGCAGCAGCGCAGTGGTGCACACTGGCACAGGGCCATCGATTTTGTAAAATCGGGAAAGCTGGGAACCATCCGCCAGGTGAAGTTCTGGGGAAACTTCAGGTACGGGGCGGGCAATATGCCGGTACCCGATTCGGAGGTTCCGGAGGGCGTCGATTATGACCGCTGGCTGGGACCGGCTCCCCAAAGGCCCTTTAATAAAAACCGCTTCCATGGTTCCTGGAGGATGTTCAGGGATTACGGGGGAGGACTTTTAAGCGACTGGGGGGTTCACCTGATCGATATGGGACTCTGGGCCATGGAAGTAGGGACCGCCCCAAAGTCGGTCCAGGCCCTGGGGGGCAATTTTGCAAACCGCGACCGGGCCCTGGAGATGCCCGATACCCTCACTGTGCTCTACGAGATGGATGGCTATAATATGATATGGGAACACAATGGGGGGGTGGAGAGCGGACCGTATGGACAGAGTTACGGGGTGAAGTTCATTGGAAGCAATGGCACCCTGGTGGCGGACCGTGACAAATGGAGGATCTTTCCTGAGAAGGATGGAGAGGAATGGCGTATGGAAGCACTGCCTGAACAGCGCAGTGACTATAAGTCGCATCTGAACCACTGTGAAAATTTTATACGGGCCATCCGTTACGGCGATCCGCTGAATGCAGAGATCGAATTTGGCCACCGTTCGGCTCTCTATGCCCACCTGGGGAACATTGCCTTCTGGGCCGGCGACCGGGTGGTGTATGATGAAAAGCAGCGTAAAATTACCAGCTCAGAGAAGGCCAATGCCCTGCTGACACCCGGGTACAGGGCACCCTGGAAATTTCCGTCCCTCTAATAGAATTTCACGGAGGCTTAGAGAACGGATCATGATTTTGATTGCAGGGCACGGATATCCAGGCTGTCGAAACCTGCAAGCAGTTTTTCCAGACGGGCCCTGATGCGGTCCACACCCCCTTCTTCGGATGATTCGATATTCAGGGGCAAAACGGGGTCGTGCTGTGACATCCTGAGCAGAAACCATCCGGACTCCTCTTTGGCCCTGCATTGAATGCGAAGACCTTCATAATTAGGAATCTCAGGCTGCCATTCGTCCTCTGCTTCAATCATTCTTGCCAGCTCTTCCAGTAGGTGTGAACCATATCCGGCAAAGTCCTCCGCCCTGATTTTCAGACGGTACTCCCGGCTTTCCAGGGAGCGGGGCAATGGGGCAATCAGGTCGGTGAGTGTTTTTTTCAGGCGCTTCAGTCCGGCCATCCGGATCAACAGCTTGGCTACCAGGAAAGCCCCGTCGTCCAGGAAATGATTCTCTTTCAGTGCAGCGTGACCGGAAGTCTCAATAGCCAGCCAGGACTCGCTACCTTCCTGGTTCAAGCGTATGGATTCATTGATCACATTTTTATATCCCCTTCTGAACCTGTGATGGATACCCCCCAGATGATCTTCAATAAACCACTTCAGTCCGGCCGAAGTAATGGAATCCGTAACGATCACCGTACCGGGATGCTCCTCGAGGATCACGGCCGAGATCAGGGCAATCAGTTCATTGCGGTTTATGGCATTCCCGGCTGCATCCACCAGGGCCGAACGGTCCACATCGGTATCAAAAATAATCCCCAGGTCGGCCTTCTCCCGGACCACTGCCTCACAGATGGAGGCCATGGCTTCCCCGTCCTCCGGATTGGGGACATGGTTGGGGAAGCGGCCGTCCGGTTGCAGGAACTGGCTTCCGGAGGTGTCGGCTCCCAGTGCTTGCAGTACCTGGCCGGCAAAAAAGCCCCCGGCTCCGTTTCCTGCATCCACAATGATTTTGAGGCCCTTTAAGGGCGTCTGATAGTGGTCCGGATCATTCATTCCCTTTCGGATGGTATCCACCAGGAAAGCCGAGTATTCTGAAATAAAATCATACTTTTCCAGTTGACCTTCTTCTGCTTCGGACTCCGGGATTCTTTCTGCTGCTATCTGCAGCAGTTCATGAATATGATCCTTGTCAAAGCCACCCGAGGCAGTGAAAAATTTCATTCCGTTCCGGTTGAAGGGCAGATGGCTGGCCGTAAGCATCACGCCCCCGTCAACCCCGTGATCCGGAAAAATGGTGGTCATAAACATGGCAGGAGTGGAGGCAAGGCCGCAATCCAAAACATCAAATCCTTCGCTCCGCAGGCCTTTGATAAAAGCCTGTTTCAGTGCTGCTCCGGATATCCTGGAATCGGTTCCGACGGCCACCTTCCCGGAACCCGGGTTGTTCCTCCGGAGCCAGATGGCAAAGGCCCGGCCCAGGCGGGTGGCTACTCCGGGAGTCAGATTCACGTCTTCTCCAGGAACACCTTTCAGGGCCACCCCCCTGATATCGGATCCGTTCTGGAGTTTTTTTAAGGTTTTAAAACTAACTTTTGTCATTATTCATCGTTTTTGGATGTCTTTTTCCCGAGCCACGGGATGGCTCCGGAGAACCACAGCAGCGTACCGATGAACATATAGTTTTTCATCTGTTCTGCTTCTAAAACATCAAAATAGAACAGGATGGCGGGGATCAGCAACAGCAAAAGGCCTGCAGCTGCAAGCAGGATATAGAAGTACTTCATTTTGATTCGGGTTTAATTTCTTTTTGATACCATTTACTAAACAGCAGAAAGGCTCCCAGGGAGAGGATCCATATGGGGGCCGGAAGAAAGAATACCTCGATCTTCAGGAAGATGCGAAGAGAAAGTGCAAGCGCCAGCATAGAGAACCAGGTGGCTGCTGCGGCCACGTTGAAATCGATCTTTTTCTTCTCGGCATAGAAGGGCTGCAGACCCAGTTTAGGGATCAGATAGAAATCGGCCAGGATGACGGCTCCCATGGGTACCAGCAGAAGCCCGTAAATGGCCACGAAATCCAGCAATTTCATAACCAGGGCAGGGAACAGGGCAGCCGTGGTGGTGATGGCACCGGCCAGCAGGGTCACTTTCCACCGGGACCAGCCCAAAGCCACCTGCAGGGCCATCCCTGCTCTGTAAAGAGTCGGATTGGCTGTGGTCCATCCGGCAACAACCACGCAGACGGCGCCAGCCAGTCCGATGGCCTCATAGGCTACCACCCCGGGAGCATCTGAATGGGCAGCCGCATAAAGGATCCCGGAGGCGATCCAGGCCACATAATGCCCCAGGAACATCCCAACCGTGGAAGCAAATCCATACTGCCATTTTCTGGCATAGCGCAGGATGGTCAGATCAGACATGCCCAGGTGCATGGCAGCATTGGCAAACCAGGTGAAGCACACCACGTGCCAGAAGGTGAACTGAGATTGCCCCTCTTTGGCCACACCGGTCCAGATACTCTCCCTGGCCACCTCCCAGAAATTGCCTGCACCGGGCGTTATCTCTAATTTGGGGAGCACGGCAATGGCTGCAGCGACAAAGATCAGGAACATCCATGGGGCAGCCACCTTGGCAAAACGCGCCAGGGCGTCAAAACCGAGTATGGCCATGACCGTGATCACCGCACCTACTCCCAATACGGTAAGGACCCATCCGGCACTGTTGGGGAAGAAATCGTTGAGTGCGGGCATCTGGATTCCAAAGGGAATGCCCACCGCAGTGGCAGCCACGGCCACCATGGCCCCGGCCAGGAAACAAAACATCAGGGCATTAACTATGTTGTATATGAAGACCAGCGATGTTCCGCAGATCTTTTTCAATTGCCAGTAGAGGGACAGCCTCACCCTGACTGCGATGGGAGCCGTCAGGAAGGCCCAGCTGGCAATGGCCAGCAGGTTTCCGATCAGGCCGCCCAGGAACATATCTCTTACAGAGACTCCATGGGCCACGAAAAGCATGCCAATGACAAATTCGGTGCCGGCCACATGCTCGCCGGCATACAGTCCCAGGAAATTGCCCAGTCCCTGGAGCTTGTTTTTGGTGACCGGTTCCCGGTCAAACTCATACAGGCTGTCAAGCCGTTTGGAAATAGCAGATTTAGAAGCCATGGTATAGTTATCAAAATGTGCAAACAAGATAAGCCACCCTCTTTTTCATTACAATGTACATTCTGTCCTTTTATTTGTACTTTTTGGACCTGATCAGGTGGTTTTCCTTATTTGGGAGGGCGCCACCCCGGTTTTCTTCTTAAATATCCTGCTGAAGTAGTGAATGGACTGGAATCCCAGTTCAAAAGCGATCTCCTTGATACTTAAATCGGTCGAAGCCAGCATCTCCCGGGCTCGACGAATCTTCAGATCCAGCTGGTATTGCACGGGTGCAATACCCGTGTACTGTTTGAACATCTTCCGGAAATAGGAGTAACCCATATTGTTCTGCTCTGCATAGCCCTTGAAATCAATCTCTTTCCCGATATTCTCCCGGATCTCGAAGCAAACCTCCCGGATCACTTTTTCCATCCGTTTACCCGAAAAGTTGCGCTGCTTTTCCAGGGAGACCATAAAACCCAGGAGTTTCATGATCATTCCGGATGCAACCTGTTGAAAACCTGGCTTTTCCTCCAGCACAATCTCAAATATCCTATGGTAAGTATCAATAAACTCCTCCCGGTTTCCGATATAATGGACCGGTTTCCCGGCCCAGGGCCGGCCCTGGCTGAAGATTTCCCTGGGTATCCGGCCATCAAAGCCGGCATAATTCTCTGTCCAGCCACTCTTTCTGTCGGGACGGTAGCGGTGCCAGGTCCCGGGGCGCGTCACCAGCAGGGATCCGGCCTTAACCGGATAACGGCCCGACCGGGTTTCATACACTCCCGAACCGTGGGTGATGTAGTTGATCTGGAATTCGTTCAGAATCCGGCCTTTCTCCCAGGTAAAATGATATTCTGTAGGATGTTCCTGACTGGGATAGAAAGGGGCATCAGGGAGGATATTCGCCTTTCCGGCATCGTTGATAAAGATGCCCCAGGCCCTGTCCTCCTCTCCCGGAGTCAGGTATTTAAAAAAATCGTTCACCTCCTAAATGTATGTAAACTATCCCAAAATGTGCAACAATAGGAGCAATTTATCCATTGATGATGGAAGCGGAAACACCTATTTTTATATCAAAATTGCCATTTATGACCCATACAGATACCATCGAACTGAGTTATCAACTGGCCAGAGAGCAGTATGCTGCCCTCGGGGTGGATAGCGACCAGGCACTGGAGCACCTGAAGGAATTCGAAATTTCGCTGCATTGCTGGCAAAGCGATGATGTGGGTGGTTTTGAAACCCCCGGTGCAGCCCTGGGCGGTGGAGGTATTGCCGTTACAGGCAATTATCCGGGGAAAGCCGGAAGCGTGGAAGAGATGCGCTCTGACCTGGAAAAGGTACTGCAGCTGCTTCCGGGAAAGCAACGATTAAATCTGCATGCCAGTTACGGGGAATTCGGAGATCGTTTTGTGGACCGCGATCAGATTGAAGCGGCCCATTTTCAGGGGTGGATCGACTGGGCAGCCGAACAGGATATCGGACTGGATTTTAACTGTACCTGTTTCTCCCATCCCAGGGCGGAGGATGGTTTTACCCTCTCCAGCAAGGATGAAAAGATCCGGGCTTTCTGGGTGGAACATACCCGGAGGAGCAGGGCCATTGGTGCTGAGATGGGAAAACAGCTGGGGAAAACCTGCATTCACAATATCTGGATCCCCGATGGTTCCAAGGATGTTCCGGTAGACCGCTTTACCCACCGGGCCCTTCTGAAGAGGTCCCTGGATGAGATCTATAAGGTGGATTATCCGGACGAATATCTCAAGGATTCCATTGAAAGCAAACTGTTTGGAATTGGGGCGGAATCCATGACCGTGGGTTCTCACGATTTTTACCTGGCCTATGCCGTGCAGAATCATAAACTGATCTGCCTCGATAATGGTCATTTTCATCCCACGGAGCAGGTTGGAGACAAAATCTCGGCCTGCCTCCAGTTCATGGATGAGCTGATGCTGCATGTCACCCGGCCGGTAAGGTGGGACAGCGATCATGTGGTTACCTTGAATGACGATATCCTGCTCATTGCCCAGGAGATTATCCGTTCCGGGGCATTTAAGCGGGTTCATATGGGCCTGGATTTCTTTGATGCAAGCATAAACCGGATCGGGGCCTATGTCATTGGGACCAGGGCGGCACAGCAGGCGATGCTTTATGCACTTCTGGAGCCCCGGGATACGCTGCTTCAATATGAAAATGAGGGAAAGAACTTTGAACGCCTGGCCTTGCTGGAGCTGATGAAAACGAAGCCTTTCGGGGCAGTCTGGGATTATTTCTGCCGGCAGGAGGGGGTTCCGGTTGGCGAGTCCTATATTGCGGAGGTACAGCGTTATGAGAAAGAAGTATTAAGTAAAAGAAAGGAGAGCAGATGAGCCGGCTGGACCAACTGATAGAGATTTCACGCTATTACGGGGATAATCCGGCCTACGTAATTGCCGGGGGCGGAAATACCTCCTTTAAAACCAAAGATACCCTCTGGATCAAGGCCAGCGGAATTCCGCTGGCGGGGATCGGGGAAGAGGGCTTTGTATCCCTGTCAAGGGAAAAACTGGCCCTGATCGGGTCCCAAACCTTCAGTGAAGATGCGGCTATTCGGGAGGAAGAGGTGAAGGCACGCATCAATGAGGCCGTTCTCTCGCCCAAAAATCTTCGGCCTTCGGTGGAAACCTCTTTGCACAACCTGATCGATTATAGCTATGTGATTCATACCCATCCAACCCTGGTAAATGCCCTGATGTGCGCCAGTCATGCGACGGAGGAGGTGGAGCGGCGTTTCGGAGACAGGGCTCTGATGGTGGAGTATACCGATCCGGGTTACATCCTCTTTAAAAAAATGCAGCAGCGGATAGGGGATTACCGGGCAGCATACGGCCAGGATCCCCGGATTATATTTCTTCAGAACCATGGGGTCTTTGTGGGTGCCGACAGCGTGGAAGAGATTAAGGAACTATATGGTGAGATCGATACCGGGATTAAGGAAGGAAAGGATCTTACGCTGCCATCTGTCGAATGCACCGATTATCGCTCGCCGGTCATTGAGTCACTTTCCGCTTATTTCTCTGTTCGGTCTTTATTGACCAGATCTGTGAACTGCGATCTGGTCAGCCATTTTACCCGGAACCAGGAGAGCCTGGCTAAGGTATCGAAACCTTTCTCTCCCGATATCATTGTTTACTGCAAGTCAAATTATCTCCGCCTGGAACCGGATGTGAAACCCGGCGAAATAGCCGGGCTGATTGAGCAATTTGAAAAAAGGCATGGCTATTATCCCAAAGTAATCCTGCAGGAGGGAGGCGGACTTACTCTTGTGGAAGAGAATACAAAATCGCTGGAAACAGTTCAGGAAGTATTCACGGATCTGATGAAAATCTCCTATCTCTCAGAGCAGTATGGCGGTCCCCACTTTATGACAGCTGAACAGATCCGTTTTATTGATAACTGGGAGGTGGAAAACTATCGCCGGAAGGTGGCAAAAAGAGATTTGGAATGAAGCGTGTAGCATTTAAAATGTACCTGAAGGAAGGTCAGAAAGAGATTGTTCAGAGGTGGTGGGATCATATGGCCGATATCATGGAGGTGAATCCCGATAATTCACCGGTATCGGAAGAACTGGAAGAAGTTTTCTATCTCCCCTGATGGGATGGCGAAAGAAGAAGTCATACTGATCTTTGATGTGGGGAAGACCCACAAGAAGATGCTTCTTTTCGACAGGAACCTGAAGGTGGTTCGAGAGGAGGAATACATTTTTCAGGAGACTTTGGACGATGAAGGTTTTCCGTGTGATGATGCGGAAAAGCTGGAGCAGTGGATCGGGCAGACGATAGAGGACACGATCACAGGGGGGGAATACCTGGTAAAGGGAATTAATTTCACCAGCTATGGAGCCACCCTGGTTTACCTCGATAAAGAAGGTAAGAGACTGACCCCCGTATACAATTATCTGAAGCCGCTGCCTGAAGAGGCGATGGAAGGTTTTTACGATCGCTATGGAGGTGAGGAAGCGTTTTCCAGGCAAACGGCATCCCCGGTACTGGGAATGCTCAATTCAGGGCTGCAGTTGCTTTGGCTGAAAAGGAAAAAACCGGAGGTTTTTGCAAAGGTTGCTCAGATTTTGCACTTTCCCCAGTACCTTTCCAGACTGGTTCATGGACAGGTGGTTTCGGAACATACCTCCATCGGCTGCCATACCATGATGTGGGATTTCGAACGGATGGCCTACCACTCCTGGTTAAAGGAGGAGGGAATATCCCTGCCCCCTCCGGCACCTGTATCAGAAAGCTTTCTGGTGGACCGGGGAGGAATTCTGGTGGAAAGCGGGGTGGGGATCCACGACAGCTCCTCCGCACTTGCCCCTTATCTGATGGCGGCAGCTGAGCCCTTTATCCTGGTCTCAACCGGGACCTGGTGCATCAACATGAATCCCTTTAATCAGGATCCGCTCAGCAGGGAAGAATTAAGGAAGGACTGCCTTTGTTTTCTGGGTGTACATGGGAAAGCAGTGAAATCGTCCCGTTTTTTCCTGGGACGAATTCACGATTTGAATGTGGAACGGATCCTGGAGCATTTCTCCCCGGGATCGACGGCCTGGAAAAATATTCAGCCCGGGATCCGTCTGATCAGCGAATACTGGAAACAGGGAAAGGAGGGGCAGCTCTTTTTCCGGAATGGAATTCCGGAGGGAAGGGTGGATACTCAGGCAGATCCGGGACAATTTGGTTCTTTTGAGGAGGCCTATACGCGCTTGATGGTTGACCTGTCTGTACAGGTGGTAAAATCCATTGAACTGATCCTTCCCGGGGAAGACAGGACGAAACATCTGTATATCTCAGGCGGCTTTGCCAGGAATCCCATATTCAGGACCATTCTATGTCTGGCTTTCCCGGGAAAGCAGGTTTATACGTCAGAAATAGATAATGCCAGTTCTCTGGGAGCGGCCCTGGTCATATCCGCTAAAATCTGGAAGGAAGCTGCGGTCCATCTCGATCTGGGCCTCCGTGAAGTGAAGCCCTGAGGTTTTACCAGTCCAGTACCTCGTCACCCACCTCGCTGAGCAGGCCGGCGGTCCAGTCAGCTCCGGCGAGCTCTTCCGCCGTAAAGGAGGTGGTCAGTGCCAGAACTTTGGCCCCGGCCGCCTTTCCGGCTGCCACTCCGCTTACCGCATCTTCTATCACCAGGCATTCGGATGCATCCACTCCCAGATTTGCAGCAGCTTTCAGGAAAATGTCGGGCGATGGTTTCTTGTGTTCAATATCCAGCCCGGTAACCACCGTTCCGAAAGTGGAAGCAGGGATCCCGATCTCGGCCAGGTTGATTTCCACCTTGGGCGGATCTGCACTGGAAGCTACCGCCATTTTCAGTCCCCTGGAACGGCACCTGCCGATAAACTCCGGCACTCCCTCAAAGGGTTTCAGTTTTCCGGCCACGATCTGCCCGTAAATCTCATAGGTCCGGGCCTTGTCCCTCTCCACTTCAAAGGGGATCCCGTGTTTTTCGGCCACCCCTCCCAGGTATCTGTTTTCTCCCATTCCGGTAAACTCCAGAAAATCATCGGCCGAAACCTCGTACCCCTTATCCCTGAACATCCTGATGCCGGCCTGGCATATATAGGCCTCCGAATCGAGCAGCACTCCGTCCATATCAAACAGAATTGCTTTGAGTCGTTTTTCTTTTTTCATGCCTGGATGTTTTTAGTTCCGGTCCAATCAATAAATATAATAAAATACCGGAGGAAAGGTACCCGACTCCCATTATAGATGGGCCCGGATTGGCAAAGCTTGATTTTATAAAGTATCTTGATACCTTAATTCTCAAATAGGCCCGAAATGAATCTAATGAAAAGAGCTGCAGGCACGCTGGGTTTGCTGGCATTCCTGGGTTTTACTGCCTGTTCACCAGGCTCCCCTGAAGTCCTGGATCCGGAATGGGACCAGCGTTTCAATTTTGACTGGAGATTTGCCAAAGGCGATCAGCAGGCTGCCATTGCAGCGGATTTTGACGATACGGACTGGGAAGTGGTCGACCTGCCTCACGACTGGGCCATCAGTGGCCCTTTTGGTCCATTGAAATCAAGTGGTAACACAGGCAAGCTGCCCTGGCAGGGAGAAGGCTGGTACCGGAAGAGTTTCGAACTGCCTGCTGAGGCGGAGGGAAAAAGGCTTCAATTCCTGTTTGACGGGGTCATGGCCAGTCCTGAAATCTATCTCAATGGCCAGAAGGTGGGCTCCTGGATTTATGGCTATAACTCCTTTTGGATAGATGCCACCGAAGCTGCTCGCTTTGGAGAATCCAATGTCCTGGTGGTGCATGCCGATACCCGCGAACACGGGTCCCGCTGGTATCCGGGTGCCGGGATCTACCGGAAGGTGGGAATGCGCCTGGTGGAACCAATGC
Source organism: Bacteroidales bacterium (assembly GCA_029210725.1). Lineage (NCBI taxonomy): Bacteria > Pseudomonadati > Bacteroidota > Bacteroidia > Bacteroidales > Bacteroidales bacterium. The sequence continues at coordinate 15,727 of JARGFM010000014.1, forward strand.
ATATTCCGGTTTGGGGGATTTGTGTGACTACCCCGGAAGTCTCGGAAGAGAGAGCCCTGATCCGTACCCTTGTGGAGCTTGAAAACAGTTCACCCTCAGAGGAGAAGCTTAAGCTTGAACTCAGCATTCTGGATCCTGCCGGGGTGACCGTGTCGCATGTGGAAAAGGTAATGAAGCTGACACCCGGTGCTGGGGTACGGGCCGAATTCGACTTCTCCCTTGATAACCCGGCTATCTGGGATACCGAACATCCGGAGCTGTATACCTGTGTGGCCGAACTGCTAAGGGCCGGCAAGAGGGTTCAAAGAGTATCTGAGACATTTGGAATCAGGACTTTTCAATGGACCGCCGACGATGGGTTCCACCTCAATGGCAGGCGGGTTCAGTTATACGGGGTCAACCTGCACCACGATCATGGACCACTGGGTGCGGCATTTTTTCCCAGGGCCATGGAACGGCAGCTGGAAATTATGAAAAATATGGGGGTGAATGCCCTGCGAACCAGCCACAATGCCTGTGCGCCGGAAGTTCTGGAGCTGTGCGACCAAATGGGCATCATTGTGTTTAATGAGTTATTTGACAAATACGGCCCCACGGCGGGGGTGGACTGTTCCACGGCGGAATATGTGGATAAGTATGCGGAAAGGGAAGTCAGGAACTTTGTTCTCCGCGACCGGAACCATCCCAGTGTATTTCTCTGGTCCATAGGCAATGAGATACCCGACCTGTTAAGCGACAGCGATGGCCTGGCCGCGCAGCACGTGGCCGGTATGGTCCGTTATTTTGAAGCTTACGATACCACCAGGCCCATTACCATGGGCTGTCATATTCCCTCGGCCTCGGGAGAAGGGAAGCATATTCTGGATGCCCTGGAGACCTCGGGCTGGAACTATGGCAGGAGGTATGTATCTACCCGGAAGGCCTACCCGGAAATGCCTCTGATTTACAGTGAATCCGCTTCCGCCTTTGGTACCCGGGGAGCTTATAAGCTGCCTGTTCCCGAAAGCAAGACGGATTTTACCGACGATGGAGAGATGACCGCCTATATGCTTACCTCCGCCAGATGGTCGGATATTCCGGAGATAGAATTTGAGTACATGCGCATTGATACCTTTATAGCCGGGGAGTTTGTCTGGACGGGATTTGATTACCTGGGCGAACCCACTCCGGTGATGAATTTGGATGCCCCCTGGGCAGCGGGTGGTTTTCTTCCCACGAAAGAGGGCTATGAGGCACGCAGCAGTTATTTTGGAATCGTTGATCTCGCAGGACTTCCCAAGGACTCTTATTACAACTACCGGAGTCTCTGGAACAAAAAGGAGCACACGGTATTCCTGTCGCCGCACTGGAACTGGCTGGGACAGGAAGGCCAGGCCATTCCGGTGATTCTTTATACAGACGGGGATGAAGCAGAACTCTTCCTGAATGGAGAGAGTTTGGGCCGGCGGAAGAAGCTGGATCCGACTGCGGTTAGGAGCTCCCGGGAAGCAGCCCGGAATTTTGACTATTCGGTAGATGCGGATGACCCGGATTTTCCCTATTTTGAAATCGTGGATGCCTATCGCCTGCGCTGGATGGAGGTGCCTTACGAACCCGGGGAATTGAAGGCGGTAGCCTACAAGGATGGGGAAAAAATCGGAGAATCCATGGTGGAAACCGCCGGCGAGCCCTTTGAACTTCGCCTGACACCTGACCGGACCCGCCTGGAAGCCGATGGAATGGATCTGTGTTATGTCACCGTTGAGATGGTCGATGCAAAGGGCCGGGTAACCCCCCTGGCCATGGACCTGCTGGAATTCTCGGTGGAAGGGGCTGCCAGGCTGATGGGGGTGGCCAACGGGAACCAGATGGGGCATGATGTTTTTACCGATAAAACCCATCCGCTCTTCTACGGGAAAGCAGTTGCGGTCCTGCGCAGTATTCCCGGACAATCGGGGGAGGCAACACTGCATATCAGGTCCGAATCCGGATTTGAAGACACGGCCGTGATGAACTTCATATAACAAAATCTATATTTAAGCCATAAACAAAGAACTAAGTACTAAACAGACCAACAAGATTATTATGGAAAACAGACGAACTTTTATTAAGAAAACGGCCCTCGGAGCTGCCGGAGTTTCAGTAGGCCTTAGTGCAGTATCTGCCAGATCCTATGGCAGGATCCTGGGTGCCAACGAGCGTATTCATATGGGCGTGATCGGACTCCGGGGACGTGGAAAGGACTTAATGCATGGCTTCTCAGAGATGTATGGAGAAGGTGTATTTGTTAAGACGGTATGTGATGTGGATACTCAATATCATGAAGCATCCAGGGAGCTGGTGGCCAAAAACCAGAAAGGAAGCAAGCCCGATGCAGTGCAGGACCTGAGGAAGATTTTTGAAGATCCGGAGATCGATGCAGTGGCCATGGCCACGCCCAACCACTGGCATGCGCTGGGAACTGTATGGGCCTGCCAGGCCGGGAAGCATGTCTATGTGGAGAAACCCAGTTCACACAATATCTGGGAAGGAAGAAAAATGGTGGAAGCCGCCAGGAAGTATGATCGTATGGTGCAGGTGGGATTCCAGAACCGCTCTATTTCCAATGTGATGCAGGCTATGAACTTTATGCATTCCGGAGGGATAGGCGATGTCTTTATGGCGCGTGGGACCTGCTTCAAGCCCAGGGACTCCTTTGGTATTTCGCCCGATAGTGAAGCCCCTGGAACACTGGATTATGATCTGTGGCTGGGGCCGGCATCCTATCGTCCATACAATGAAAAGAGGGGACATTATAACTGGCACTGGCACTGGAATACCGGAAACGGAGATACCGGGAACCAGGGTCCCCACCAGTTCGACATTGCCCGCTGGGGATTGGGAAAGAAGGTACACCCGGTGAAAGTGCAGTCCATGGGCGGTATTTTTGGAATCTCTCCCCGGGAGTGTTCCCAGGAGACGCCCAATACCCAGACATCCCTCTTCGAATATGAGGATGGAAAGATCCTGGAATTTGAAACCCGGGGACGTTATACCAATAGTGAAGCACCCTCCGGAGTCCGGATAGGAAACCTGTTCTACGGCACCGAAGGATGGATGGAGATCAACGGATCCAGCTGGAAGGCATACCGGGAACGTGAGGAGACCCCGTTTGCCGGATCTGGCATGGAAGCCACGGATGCAGCAGTTGGCGGAGACCGGAGCTTTCTGGCTGCCCCGGGTGGCGGAGGACATTTCTCCAACTTCATAGCAGCACTCAGATCGGGCAGGCGCTCCGACCTTACCTGCGATATCCTGGAAGGTCATATGTCTACCTGTCTGCCACACCTGGGCAATATTGCCTACCGGGTGAGTGAAACCCTTGAATTTAACGGGGAATTTGAGAGCTTTATGGATAACCAGCAGGCCAATATGCTGCTTACCCGAAAGTACAGGCATCCCTATGTGATCCCGCAGGTAGTATAAGAGATATTAAATGAATATATGCTAATATATTGAAATTCAAAGAGATGAAAAATATACAAAAGACAGCTGTCATCTGTATGGCCGTCCTGCTTCTGGCCGGCTGCAACTCCAGGGAAGCCCTTTTTGACGGCAAGAGCCTGGAAGGGTGGGAGTGCGATCCGGCAGAGCAATCCGGAGACTGGAAAGCTGTGGATGGAGAGTTGCTGGGCGAGAACCCCGGAGAACAGGCCTCCATCATCTGGACCACCCGCGTATTCCGGGACTTCGAGGTGGAACTGGAGTATCTGGCCCTAAGCGGTGACTATGATTCGGGGATTTTTTTACGGGGACTGAGCCACCAGGCCCAGATCGGGATCTCCAGATCGCTGCAGAAGGATATGACCGCCTGCATCTATGCCCCGGAAGATGAGAGGGGTGGTTATCCCGGACAGACCGATCAGGTGGCTGAAATCCACCGGACTGGGGAGTGGAATCATTTGAAAGTGATCGTGACCGGAAAACGTATCCAGACCCTTCTGAACGGGGAGCCCATGGTAGACTATACCGGTCTTGTCCTGCCGGATGAGGGCCCCATTGGCCTGCAGCTGCACGGGGGGGTGCATATGTCGGTGAAGTTCAGAAATATCCGGGTACGGGAACTCTAGTAGATAAACTGGCAATTGGAAACAGAATACATGACTAAAGATTTTCAGATATGAAAAGAATACAGCAGATTATTTTTCTGTGTTTGGCCGTGACGGTGATTTCCGCCTGCAATACTGGCAGCGGGAGCACGGCCCGAAAGGTGGAACTTAAGACCAACGATTCGGGCTATTATCGCCTCTATGTGGATAATCAGGAGTTTTTTGTTGAAGGGGCGGGGCTGGAGTTTGGCAATATCGAAGCCCTGGCCGAATATGGCGGAAATTCATTCAGGACCTGGCGCACACGAAATGAAAACGAGGATGCCCTGGAAGTGCTTGACCGTGCAGAACAGAACGGGTTAATGGTGTTGATGGGCCTGGATGTAGCGCGGGAGCGGCACGGCTTTGACTACAATGACAGCGAGGCCGTGCAAAAGCAGTTTGATTTTATCCGGGGAGAAGTGGAACGCCTGAAGGACCATCCGGCACTGCTGGGCTGGGCCATTGGAAATGAACTGAACCTGGAGGCAGAGAACCTCAAGGTCTATGATGCAGTCAACGACATTTCCCTGATGATTCACAAAACAGACCCGAATCATCCCACCACCACCACCATGGCCGGAATCGGCAAACGGGAGGTGGATTACATCAGGGAACACTGTACGGATATCGATTTTTTGTCCATTCAGATGTATGGCGATATTGTGAATCTCCAGCAACGCATCAGTGATGCGGGATGGGAAGGACCCTATATGGTTACCGAATGGGGAGCCACCGGTCACTGGGAAGTGGCCAGAACCGGGTGGGATGTGGCCATTGAGCAAACCAGCAGGGAGAAGGCCGAAGCATTTATTGAACGATATAAGCTGGCTATTGAATCTGATCCCGTTTTTTGTATGGGTTCCTACGTATTTCTCTGGGCCCAGAAGCAGGAACGCACCCCGACCTGGTATGGCATGTTCCTGGCCAATGGCCATGTCACGGAGACGGTCGATGCCATGCAATACCTATGGACAGGAGAATGGCCCGAAAATCGTTGTCCCATGCTCAAATCCTTTACCCTGGACGGGAAAACGGCCTATGATAATACCAGATTAAAGGCCGGAGGGAAATATGTGGCCAGGGTACTTGCTTCGGATCCTGAAAACGACCCCATGATGTATCGCTGGGAAATTCTTCCGGAAAGTACCGATCTGGGAATGGGGGGCGACTATGAAAGCACTCCGGAGACCCTGTTATCCACGGAAGTCCCGAAGGCTGAAATAGAGGTGGAGGCACCCAAAAATCCCGGAGCATACAGACTCTTCGTATATGTTACAGATGAGGGGAACAGATCTGCTACCGCAAATATCCCGTTTTTTGTTGAGGAGTAAGCCGGATCACATGCTAACTGGCCGGATCAGAGCTCTCTGCCAGTCAGATCCGGATCGGCCATAATCTTCTGGTTCAGATCATTTAAGGCCTTTTTCAGGGCTTTCTGATGCTGAGTACGCCTGGAATAGTTCTGGTTGTAGAGCGTTTCAGCCACTTTGGCCCTGCCCACCCCCCGGTGGGTGGCAAGGATCTGATTGCTTTGATCATAGAATACGGCTTCCACCTCCAGATCCGTGACTCCCGTGGAAAAAGGAATTCCAAGGAAGGCGCCAATTCCGAGAGTCAGAATGTCAAAGATGGTTCCCGGGTTCACCCGGCTTCGTGAATTGTAATAAATGATGCTCATCTCCAGGGAACCGCTTTCAGGCTCTCCCGGGGCTAGGAGCTGATCTTTTAAATAGAATTCCAGGAAGCGGATGGCATCCACTGCCTTCACATCTGAGATCATGGAAGTGGAGGTCTGCTCCAGGGTCTCATTCCCCAATCCTGTAATCTCTGTCGTATAGAGGTTTCCCAGGGTCTGGTAAGTGCTGGCAATCTCTTCCGTATTGATCCGGACCTCCATGGGCGGGAGCCTGTAGCTGTTTTCAAAGGGAAAAGTATAGACCGATTTCTGGGCTAACAGAAGTGTCGTAGAGCTAATCAGGAAGAAAAGCATGGCTGGCAGGTGGTATCTTTTTATCATTTTTTTAGGTTTATAAGAACTGGTATACTTTGTTCACTACAAAATGTGTTCCGGAATTTTATTAACTTTCTGCTCCTTACGATAACCGTTTAAATGCTACCCATGAAAAGAAGAGATTTTATCCAGAAAAGCGCGGGCGTTGCAGCCGCAACAGGACTGATAACTGTACTTCCAGGCACACTGCGTGCAACTTCCCGGATCCTGGGGGCCAATGAAAGAGTCAACGTTGGGGCCATCGGTCTCAACGGAATGGGCATGTCGGATCTGCGTTCTTTTCTGAAGATGGACGGAGTGGAATGCCTGGCACTTTGCGATGTGGACCGGAATGTCCTGGAGAAACGCGCCGCCGAGGTGGAGGAGATCCAGGGGAAGAAAGCAATACTTTACGATGATTACAGGAAGTTACTGGAGCATAAGGATCTGGATGCTGTTATTATTGGCACACCGGACCACTGGCACACCCTGCCCATGATTGAGGCCTGTCAGGCGGGTCTGGATGTGTATGTGGAAAAACCCATTGCCAATTCCATTGAGGAGATCGATCTGATGATTGCCGCGCAGAAGAAATACGGGAGTGTGGTACAGGTGGGACAGTGGCAGCGAAGCGATCCTCACTGGAAAAATGCGGTTGACTTTGTACATAGCGGGAAACTGGGGAGAATCAGGACCGTGAAAGCCTGGGTTTATCTGGACTGGAAACACTATCTGCCAGTTCAGGCTGACGGACCGGTGCCTGAGGGGGTCGATTATGATTTTTGGCTGGGTCCTGCCCCCGGGCGTCCCTTCAATATCAACCGCTTTCATTTTAACTTCCGGTGGTACTGGGATTATGCAGGCGGATTAATGACCGACTGGGGCGTACACCTGCTGGATTATGCCCTGTACGGGATGAATGAGTATGTGCCCAATTCGGTGATGTCCTCGGGAGGTAAATATGCCTTTCCGGATGATGCCAGGCAGACACCCGATACCCAGTTCGCCATGTATGAGTTTAATGATTTTGCCCTGCTCTGGGAGTCCACCCTGGGAATTGGTCAGGGAAACTACGGGCGAGAGCATGGGGTATCCTATATCGGAGAGAACGGAACCCTGGTGGTAGACCGTCAGGGATGGGAAGTGATTGCGGAAGCTCCTGAGGGTAAAGCCCGGATGGAAGCGGTACCCCTTATCAAAAAGACCGGAGCAAGCGGATTGGACCTGCATGTGAAGAATTTCCTGGAGTGTTTGAAAACCAGGGAAACACCCAATGCCAGTGTGGAGATCGGGGGACATATTGCCAGGATTGCCCAGCTTGGAAACCTGGCCCTGAGAACCGGGCATAAGATATTCTGGGATGGAGAGAAAGGTGAGGTGATCGGTGATGAGAAAGCTGCCGCCCTTACCCAGGCCGATTATCGTGCTCCCTGGAAGCTGCCTTCCATTTAAAACCGGCCGGTTAGGCTGTAATCACTTGTATTGCAGAATATCTGGCTGAAAAAGGAGAAACCCACGCGATTGGTCTCCATTTTCCGGTCGATCCGGAGGATGGGATGGTCCCTGGCAACAGCAAAATGTTTCCGGATCCTCTCATCGGCGGTAATGGCCTGTATCTTTTGTTCCCCCCCTTTTACCTCCAACTGGTAGTTTTTCCTGAGAATTTCGAAGAGGGAGCGGTTTTCAAAGGTCCGGGAGGTAAATCTGGGCAGGTTCAGGTTGGGAATCATGGTGATATCATAGAATACCGGACGGTCATTTATCAGTCTCAGGCGTTCCATATAGATACAGCCCATGCTCTTCTCCTGTTCGCTTAATTCAAAACCAAAGGCCTGCTCCCAGCGGATGATTTTTGGTTTTACAATGATCCGGGTAGTCAGGTTTTCCTGGCCGATGGCAGAAGTGGTTCCGGTCAGGGAGAGGATTCCGATCCCTTTGGACTGTCCCTGGACGATGGAGCCCAGGCCCTGGTGCCGGAGGATGAAACCCTCGTTTACCAGCATATCCAGGGCCTTGCGCACTGTGGGGCGCGTCAGGTGGTGGGCAGCACACAATTCATTTTCGGACGGAAGCAGGTCCCCCCGCTTGTAAGTGCCATCCTCCATCAGTTTACGCAGCTTTTCATACAATCTCCGGTAGGAGGGAACTTCTTTTAGAGCCATGGTTCCGAAACACTGGATTTGTAAATATCCACAAATATAGTTGTAAATATATGTATATGGAAATATTTTACCAATACTTCTTAATATAATGACATAAAAAATTATAAATCAATAATATATGTAATTATCACTTTCATTGGATATTTTATTTTTATATTCAGAAAAAGCTATTATATTTGCACTTGTATATACAAGTAATACTTTTAACCCTTATAAAGCATAATCAAATGGCCCATGCAGTTATCATGCCCAGGCAGGGACAGTCCGTAGAGAGTTGCATTCTCACCGAATGGTATAAGGCTGTGGGGGAAAGCATCTCCAGGGGAGACCTGCTGTTTGCTTACGAAACAGATAAGGCCGTCTTTGAAGAGGAGGCTCCTGAGGATGGAATCCTGCTGGCCCGTTTCTATGAAGAGGGTGACGAGGTGCCTGTATTGCTGAATGTGGCAGTGATCGGAGCCGAGGGGGAAGCTTTTGAAACATTCCGGCCGGAGGAGTCTTCAGGCAGCAGGATGGAGCCTGCTTCCACAGGCCCCTTTACGGAAGCTGTTTCCCTATCTCAGGCAGTGAAAGATGCTTCCTCCATTTCCCCCAGGGCCCGGAAGCTGGCCCGGGAGAAACGGGTTGTCCTGGAAGGGGTGTCAGGCACCGGTCCCGGTGGGCGGATTATCGAGCGGGATATTGTGGAAGCAATCAGGCAGGGTAAACGACTCACTCCACTGGCTCAAAAGAAAATGGAGGCCGGGGGACTGACGGTCTCCTCTGACTTTCCCGGCTGCGGAAAGTATAAGGTGGAAGATCTGGTCTCACCCTCTTCAGATCCCCACCCACGGTCTGTCAGTCAGGGAACGGGCTCCTTTTCGGATGTACCTCTCAGTAATGTCAGAAAGATCATTGCCGGTGCCATGCACAGGTCCTTGCAGAATTCGGCTCAGCTTACTCACCATCTCAGTGCCAATGCCTCTGCCATGTTGCAGCTGAGGCGAGAGGTAAAGCTCCGGCTGGAGGGTGGCTATCCCTGCAACATCACCCTGAACGATATGGTCTGCTACGCGCTTATTCAAAGTCTCCTGTTGCATCGCGGAGCCAATGCTCATTTCCTGGGGCAGCATATCCGGATCTTCGAACAGGTAAATCTGGGTCTGGCCGTTGATACGGATCGCGGATTGATGGTTCCGGTCCTGTTAAACGCCGATCGTTATAACCTGCCGGAACTCTCGGTCAGGCTGAAGGAAATCGCCGGCAGTTCCAAAAAGGGAAGTATTTCTCCCGACCTGATTGTGCCGGAAGCAGCCACTTTCACCGTATCTAACCTGGGCAACTATGGGGTGGAGATGTTTACTCCGCTTATAAACCTCCCCCAGGTAGGGATCCTGGGTGTGAATACCATTATTCAGCGACCCGCTATCCTGGCCGACGGAACATTTGCTTTCCAGCCTTTTATCGGATTGTCCCTGACTTATGACCACCGGGCACTCGATGGTGGACCGGCCACCCTGTTCCTGGCCGAGATTAAAAAGCAGATCGAGCAACTTTCCCCCGATCTTCTCAGATAGACATAGCTTTACATAACGAAAACCTATAAACCATTCCCATGCCAAAGAAACAATATATCAACCCGTCGGAGCTCAGGCAGAGCCAGGTCCTGGAACTGGGTTCCATTCCCGTAAACAGCTACCGCAGATCGGTCAAAGATGAGCTGTCGGGTTTCTCCGGGGAAGATCTGATCCGTATTTACCGGGATATGCAGATTATCAGGGAGTTTGAGAGTATGCTGAACCTGATCAAGACCACCGGGGAATACAAGGGGATCAGTCATTCCCATCCCGGTCCGGCTCACCTCTCCATCGGGCAGGAAGCAGCGGCGGTGGGCATGGCTTATAAGCTGGGTATCGATGATTATATTTTTGGCTCGCACCGCTCTCACGGAGAAATCCTGGCCAAAGGGCTTTCTGCCATTCAGAAGCTGGATGAGGATAAGCTCTACGGGATCATGAAGGATTTTTTTGATGGCCGCATCCTGGGTATCGTAGAGAAAGGACATCAGGGTGATATCAGGTCACTGGCTCTTAAATTCCTGGTATACGGCACCCTGGCCGAAATTTTTGCCCGGGAGACCGGTTTTAATAAGGGACTGGGCGGCTCCATGCACGCTTTCTTTACGCCCTTTGGGATTTATCCCAACAACGCCATTGTGGGTGGTTCGGGCGATATTGCCGTTGGAGCGGCACTCTATAAGAAAGTGAACCGGAAACCTGGCATTGTGGTGGCAAATATTGGTGATGCATCCCTGGGATGCGGTCCAGTATGGGAAGGAATGACCTTTGCAGCCATGGACCAGTTCAGGGAGCTGTGGGAAGGGGATATGAAGGGCGGTTTGCCGATCATTTTCAATATTATGAACAACCAGTACGGCATGGGGGGACAGACCTGCGGGGAAACCATGGGATATGCCATAGCAGCCAGGGTGGGAGCAGCTCTGAATGCGGAGAAGATGCATGCAGAGCGTGTAGATGGATACAATCCCCTGGCGGTGATCGATGCCTATGAGCGGAAGATGAAGATCATTGAAGAGAAAAAGGGTCCGGTCTTTCTGGATGTGCTGACCTACCGCTACAGCGGGCACTCTCCGTCCGACTCCTCCTCTTACCGCTCCCGGGAAGAGGTTGAGGCATGGGAATCGGTCGATTCCATTGTCTCCTATGGCCGGGAACTTATGGATGCCGGCCTGGCCGCTCAGGCAGATCTGGATCAGATCAAGGCAGCCTGCGATGAGCTCATCATGGATGCATTTAAACTATCCATTGATGATCAGCTGTCTCCACGAATGGACCTGATCTCCAATCCCGGTCTGATCGGGGAGATGATGTTCTCCAACCAGTCCGTCGACCGCATGGAGGAGGGAGTTCCCGAAGTGAACCACCCCATGGAGGAGAATCCAAGGGTCATACAAATTGCCCGAAAAGAGAGATTTGCCTTTGATAAGGAGGGCCGGGCACATTCGGCCATGAAACAGTACCAGTTCAGGGACGGGCTCTTCGAGGCCATCATCGATCGCTTTTACAAGGATCCGACCCTGGTGGCCTACGGGGAGGAAAATCGTGACTGGGGAGGAGCCTTTGCGGTATACCGGGGACTCACCGAGGCCCTGCCCTATAACCGGCTTTTCAATTCTCCCATTTCGGAAGGGGCCATCGTGGGTACCGCCATTGGATATGGCATGTGCGGGGGGCGGGTTATTCCGGAGATCATGTATTGTGATTTCCTGGGGCGTTCCGGCGACGAGGTTTTTAACCAGTTGCCCAAGTGGCAGGCCATGAGTGGAAATCTGATTAAAATGCCGGTAGTGCTGAGGGTGTCGGTAGGTTCCAAATACGGGGCCCAGCACTCCCAGGACTGGTCCTCCCTGGTGGCCCACATACCAGGGATCAAAGTGGTATTCCCTGCCACCCCCTACGATGCGAAGGGCTTGATGAATGCCGCCCTGCAGGGAACCGATCCGGTGATCTTTTTTGAGAGCCAGAGGCTGTATGGCATCGGGGAGGAGTTCCATAAGGAGGGTGTTCCGGAAGGATACTATGAGATCCCCATTGGCGAACCCGATATCAAACGAAAAGGGGAGGATATTACCATCCTGACCATCGGAGCCACCCTGTACCGCGCCATGAAGGCAGCCGGTACGCTCCAGGAGAAATACGGGATGTCGGCAGAGATTATTGACGCCCGCTCCCTGGTACCCTTCAATTACGATCTGGTCCTGAGTTCCTTGAAAAAGACGGGTCGCATTGTCCTGGTCAGCGACGCCAGTGAACGGGGATCCTACCTGAAGGATGTGGCCCAGAACATTACAGAACTTGCTTTTGATGACCTGGATGCCCCGCCGGTAGTGGTGGGTTCGCGGAACTGGATAACCCCTGCCTATGAGCTGGAGGATTATTTCTTTCCTCAGGCTTTCTGGATTATCGATGCTATTCATGAGAAGATCGTACCTTTAAAGAATCATGTATGCTCCCAGAACTTTACCAGGGGCGAACAGTTGCGAAGAAGCAGGCTGGGGGTTTAAAACCGGAAGAACTGATGAGTTATTTAAAGCAGTTTCCCAAACAGCTTTCCCTGTTGAATTCCTACCAGGCGGCTAAGCCTCTCCGGGCTTTAAAGGTCAACAACCACATTCATACTCCCTGTTCATTCAGTGCATTCGGAAGCATGGAAGAGGCCGTTAAGATGGCCGGAGAAGAAGGTGTCAGGATATTGGGAATCAATGATTTTTATGTGACTGACGGCTATGGGGAGTTTATTGAAAAGTGCCGGAAGTACCGGCTCTTTCCCCTCCTGAATGTGGAGCTTATCGGTATCAGCAAAGAGGAGCAGGAGGCAGGAATCAGGGTGAATGATCCCAGTAATCCGGGGCGGACCTATATCAGTGGCAAGGGACTGGCATTTCCCTCCATACTTCCTGCAAGCCAGCAGGAGAAATTAAACAGGGTGGTCCTTGAGAGTAATAAGCAGGTCGAAAAGATGATCGGTCTGCTTAAGGCCTGGCTGGAGTTTCAGAGGACCGGCATCTCCATTTCGGTGGAAGGGATCATGAAGGAACATGCCCTTCATTTGCTCCGGGAGAGGCATGTGGCCAAAGCCTTGCGGCTGAAGCTTGAAGCAGCATCAGCAAATGATGATTCCTTTTATAAACTGCTGGAACGGGTTTATGGCGGCCTGCCCACTGAAAAAAAACGTGAAGATATTGCCGGCATCGAGGAGGAACTTCGGACCAGGCTGCTGAAGGCAGGATCCCCCGCTTTCGTGCCGGAAGATGAGAAAGCCTTTTTAAAGCTGGATGAGATTATGGAGATCATCAGAGCTGCGGGCGGGATCCCTACCTATCCCATGTTGCTGGATGGGGCCGGGAGCGGGATCACTCCCTTTGAGAGTGACCGGGTGAACTTGCTGAGTGTGCTGAAAAAGTGGGGCTTTAATTCTGTGGAGCTGATTCCCCTGCGCAACAGGGCAGAGGTTTTAAAGGAGTACGCCGGATACTTCTATGAGAATGGCTTTGTGGTTTCCTTTGGAACCGAGCATAATACAACAGCCATGAGGCCCCTGACGGTCAGCTGTAAAAACGGCGTAGCCCTGGAAAACAGTCTGCTTGAAATATCCTTTAATGGTGCCGCCTACCAGGCAGCGCATCAGTACCTTACGGCTCAGGAAGGTCCGGCTTACAGGCCCTTGCTGCGTGATCAGATGGAGGAACTGGGAAGGGCGGTACTGAATCACTATTTTAAAACAACAGAATAAAACCAATATGATGGAACAGAAAAAAGAAAGTGTCCTTGCACTGGTTCCCGCCATCCGGATGATTTTGTCTGAAAATGCTCTGAAGAGTGGAAGCTTTGTACTGCTGGATCAACTTACCGAACGCGATCCCGAAAAGATCACCATTCGCCTGGGACGCACCATTTCGGTATTCAGGGGGGAGCCTGAAGAGCTTCTGAAACAGATTGAAGCTTCCAAAGCGGATATCGGAGAGTATATTTTTATCGAAGAGCTTGGACTGCTGGGCCTGTCTTCCAATAAATCCAAGGTAGAGCAGAAGCTGGCCACGGTCCGCAAGGAGGGCCGGGGGGCCGGACTTCCCGAGGCGGTGGCTTCGCCCCAGTCTCGTAAACCTCTTTACAATAAAGTGATAGCCATAACCGGAGGAGCCATGGGCTTTGGGGAAGGCATAGCCCGGCAGCTGTTCGGAGAAGGGGCCAATGTGGTCATTATGGATATCAACAGGCAGGAGGGAACGCGTCTGGCAGGGGAGCTGAACCAGCACAGGTCGCCTAACAGAGCCTGGTTTATTGAGGCGGATGTAAGCAGCCTGGAGTCCATGGAGCAGGCGGTATATGAGACGGTCCTGGAATTCGGAGGATTGGATGTGATGATCAGCAACGCCGGCGTGTTAAGGGCCGGAGCCATTGACGAGCTGGAAGAAAGTGAGTTCGATCTGGTGACCGGGGTCAACTACAAGGGCTATTACAACAGTGTAAAAGCCGTGGTCCCCGTCATGAAGCTGCAGAACAGGTTCTCGGGCGATAACTATGGCGATATCATCCAGATAAACTCCAAATCGGGTCTGGAGGGAAGTAAAAAGAATTTTGCCTATTCGGGCAGCAAATTTGCAGGGATCGGACTGACTCATTCCTTTGCCATGGAACTGATCGGCGACAGGATCAAGGTCAATGCCATTTGTCCGGGCAATTATTTCGAAGGGCCCCTGTGGTCCGATCCGGAGAAAGGGCTGTTTGTTCAGTATCTGAAAGCAGCCAAGGTCAGTGGTGCCAAAACAATCATGGATGTGAAACGTCATTATGAGTCCATGGTTCCGGCAGGGCGAGGATGCAGGGTGGAGGATGTGGTGAAGGCTATTAAATATGTGATCGACCAGGAGTATGAAACGGGACAGGCCATTCCGGTAACCGGCGGACAGGTCATGCTAAGTTAAGGCAGAGGAATGAAAATCGAAGGAATTATTTTTGACCTGGACGGAACACTGATCCATACCATTGAAGATATTGCAGGGGCGGCCAATGAGATGTTTGCCAGGCACGGACTGCCCGGACATGATCTGGATTATTATCTGAAATGGATCGGGAATGGCGCCGTGAAGTTTGTTGAGAGGGCGCTGGGGGAACCGGTCGGTGAGAAACAGCTAAGGGCCTATGTGTCGGAATTTAAGGAGATCTATGCAGAGAACCTGCACGACAGGAGCCGGGTATATGAAGGGGTCCCGGCTATGCTGGATAAGCTGGTGGATCATAGGATTAAGATTTCTGTGCTTTCAAACAAGCCTCATCTGCTGACCCGTAGGGTATGTGAGTTCTACCTGTCTTCATGGCCCTTTGATCCAGTACTGGGCCAGCGTGAGGAGGTGCACCGCAAGCCCGATCCGGCAGCAGCATTTGAGATTGCAGAACAATGGGGGATGGCCTCTGAAAAGATCCTTTTTGTGGGAGATTCGGACAACGATATCCTTACGGCACAGGCTGCAGGAATGGTTCCCCTGGGGGTCACCTGGGGCTATGGCCGGCTGGCCGGCACACCGGTGGAGGGAATGGGAGAGTTAATTAGTGATCCGGCCCGGATCCTCGATTTTATATCCTGATAAACACGAGTCTATGAAAACCAAGGCGGTCCGCTTATATGGCAAAAGAGATTTGAGGATGGAAGAGTTTGAACTACCTGCCATTCAGAAGGATGAAATCCTGGCAAAGGTGGTCAGTGACAGCCTGTGCATGTCTTCCTACAAAGCGGCCATCCAGGGAACAGCCCATAAACGGATTCCTGATGATGTTTCAGAGAACCCGGTGATTATCGGGCATGAATTTGCCGGAGAGCTTGTGGAGGTGGGGGCCAGGTGGAGCGGGCAGTTTAAGGCGGGGGATAAATTTGCCATCCAGCCGGCGCTTAATTACCCGGACGGACCGGTGGGAATCCTGGGGGCCCCCGGTTATTCCTATCAGTTTCTGGGAGGGGATGCCACTTATGTGGTGATTCCCAGGGAGGTAATGGAAATGGGCTGTCTGCTGGTTTACAAGGGTCCTGGCTATTACCAGGCATCCATGGCGGAGCCTTATTCCTGCGTTATCGGGGCCATGCATGCCAACTACCATATCAAGCCCGGCACCTATGTCCACGACATGGAGATTGTGGATGGCGGAAAAATGGCCATTCTGGCCGGGGTGGGGCCGATGGGACTTGCTGCCATCAGCTATGTACTGAACCGTCAGGACCGGAAACCCTCCTTACTGGTGGTCACCGATATTGATCCGGAGCGGCTCAGGCGGGCCGAAGAGCTTTTTCCTCCATCCATGGCCCTGGCCCGGGGTATCGGCTTGCACTACGTAAATACAGGTATGCTCAGCGATCCCGCGTCTTATATCAAAGGCCTCAACAAAGGGGAGGGCTACAATGATGTATTTGTTTTTGCCCCGGTCGCCTCTGTCGTTGAAGAGGCCGATAAATTGCTGGCTTTTGATGGCTGCCTGAACTTCTTTGCGGGTCCGTCCGACCCGGATTTCAGTGCAAAACTGAATTTCTACAACGTCCACTATGCCTATACCCATATAGTGGGAACCAGCGGAGGGAATACGGACGATATCAGGGAGTCGCTGGCTTTGATGGAGAAGGGGATGGATACATCCGGACTGATCACTCATATCGGGGGACTGGATGCCGTGCCGCAGGCAACCCTCAACCTTCCTGAGATATCCGGGGGCAAAAAGCTGATTTATACGCACATTGAGCTGCCTCTTACGGCCATTGCCGATTTCAGGAAACTGGGTGAAAGCAAGCCTCTGTTTCGCAAACTGGCCGATATCTGCGACCGGTACGGCGGACTTTGGTCCGTAGAGGCGGAAGAACTCTTGCTATCCGAAAAACCCTAAACGCTGGATTCCGGCGATCCGGCACCTTATGGCCAGGAACTTCATTCTGCCGGCTTTTT
The DNA here is from genome assembly GCA_029210725.1 of Bacteroidales bacterium. Lineage (NCBI taxonomy): Bacteria > Pseudomonadati > Bacteroidota > Bacteroidia > Bacteroidales > Bacteroidales bacterium. The sequence goes on from JARGFM010000014.1 coordinate 32,473, forward strand.
CTTCAACGCTCCAGCTTTACAATAATATAGGGCGTTTCAACATTAAAATCAGGATACATGCGGCCATAACCATTCGTATTCATCACTTCAAGGAAATACATAAAATCGTATTTTTCATCCATTTCCCCGGCCGGGACGGTGGCCTCATAGGAATCGCTCCCTGCTTCGGGGGTCATGTCTAAAGTCTTGTAATCCAAATGCTGGTTCACAGAGCGGTAGCGGAGCCGCACCCATCGGATCCCTGAAGGAGCAGTGACAGTCGCCCGGATGGTGATGTTTTCATTCAGGGGGGCTGTTCTGACTGCCTGATGTTGAATCTGGAACAAAGCCCGGGGATCATGTTCAGGAGCTGCCTGGTATAAGGGAGCCGTTCTGGCTGTCTTTTCCATACCTAAGGTACTTCTTTGGGATTTAAGTTTTTCCAGTCCGTTCTCAAGGTAGCCTAATTCATCCCTCCAGTGTCCGGTAAGATGATGGTGAATGTCCATGAATAAGTATTCCTGTACCCCCATCTTAATATCGGAAGCATAGATATCAGCTGTGGCGGCCACTATATTTTCCCAGGCTTCAATGGCTTTGCTTTCGTAAGCAATGGCATCATCCAGGGCATGCGGATCGCCGGTACGTTCAAAGATGCAATAAGAAACCGCGGCAGGAATCCTGCGGGAATGAAAGAGGGCCAGGTTGGAAAGAATGCTCAGGTCGCACAGGGTGGACTGGAATTCCTTGTTCTGATTGCCTGACAGCTCAAGCCTGGCCTTGCCCATGAGTTCTTCAATCTCCTGATGTCTTTGAAGGAACCACAAGGACGTGGTTGAAGGCAGTGTTTTAACACTTGCTCCATTTTCGATAAGCAGTTTTGCCTCTGTATAAAAGCTGGCAAACTGCTGTATATCAATTCCTTCAGCATTGGCAACTGGGGCAGATCACCAAAGCGTTGCATCTCTGCCCAGCCCATGGTGGTGGGGAATTTCCCGTAGGGAGCACAGGCTGCCATCACTCTGGGCAGAATGGCACTGGCCTTGTGAAGCGCTTCCTGAATATGGGGTCCCGCTTCCTTGCCAAAACGATGATTAAATTCCCGGATCCAGACTTCCGGAGAGGTGTCCGGATTATAGGAGAGACGGCCAAATACCTGAAAGAAATGCCAGTAGCGCTCGAACTCATAGTCGTAGTACCTGTAAGGAAGGTTCAATAAATCAAAGGGTTCTTCATCATGGGGCTGGGCTTCCATTTTAGTGGCCAGAGGTTCATTGATTTCGAAACCGACTCCATCGTACAGGTGGGTGCTTTCAGAAAAACGCCGCACATATCCGGGGTCGCCCCAAAGGAGCACTCGCTGGGTTCCACCGCTCCAGAGGCGCCAGAGGATTTTGTATTCTTGCGGATACCGGAGCATATCTGCATAGCCATGCCTGCGCTCTAATTGATTTTCCCGGTTAATATGGGTCGGATGGAAGGGGAGACCAAGCTGCTCCATCCAGTATTTAGTGGTGACCGTAAAGTCCAGCTTCAGTTCTCTCGCAATTTGAATAATGGATTCCGGCAGTTCTTTGGCCCGCAGTTCGACCTGGAGTCCGGGTGCTGTCGCTTTCATCATTCCAAACACTTCGGTCCAGAATATTTCCATCTCTTCTCCCCTTTTCAGGCCCGACTCATTATGCATTCTCAGCGGTTCTTTGCCAGCATGTCCATGTAGCCGGCCCAATAAGCCTCATCGTAGAACCGGCTTTCCCAGTAGGCACGATTCATGGTATACAGGGAAACAGCCCGGGTGCTAACATCAGCTTGCTCAAAGGTGTCTTCCAGTTCATTGAACGGGGCTTTGATATCATTGCTCCATTGCAGGCATTCTGCTGCATCCAGGAGGGAATACATTAATCCACGGTCATCATATCCTGTCAGTACCCAGGCCGCTTTCCCCCGGATCTCCATATTCCAGATAGAAAATGCTTCGGGCAGCTCCGGTTTTTGCCTTTTTGTATCCGACAACAACTTTGCAGCTTCGCCCGTCCCACCGGATAAGCCGGCTACCACGAGGATTTCACCCCGGGCTTTGCTTAAATCACTGACTTTCTCATAGGAAATATTATTCTGATCCAGCTGGGAGGAAAGTTTTGCAATGCCATATTCTACAGGACTACCATATGTTTCATCTGTAATAATTGATATGCCCGGGATCTGATTACCGGTTCATGCGGCAAGGCCGCTTAAAAAAAGTAAACAAAGGAAGGCCAGACTTATCCCGTTCAGAACCTTAGCTATCCTTTCCATACGCCATTTTTTTATACAAAATGGTGTTTTCCGCTTTTGATCTGTTTGTTTCCTCATGGCTTAATATTAGTATATTTTCCCGGCATAATATTCTTTCTGTAGGCCCCGGGCGATACTTTCATGGTACGGCTAAAGATCCGGGTGAAATAATACCGGTCGGAGAACCCGCAGGCCGCGGCAATCTGGTCGATGCTCAGGTCGCTGTGATGTAGCATGTTGCAGGCCTTTTCCACGCGCATGCGAACCAGATATTTGTGGGGAGAATAGACCGTTTGTTGCTTGAACAGTCTTGCAAAGGCATTGACCGACATGCCTCCCCTTTGTGCAAGAAGCTTGTTGCTTATCTCTGTATCCCTGATGTGTTGCTCCATATACCGGATACCCTGCAGAATTCTGCGATCCAGCTTCTGCTTTTTCCAGGTGGTCGAAGGCAACTGGTGAAGCAGGGAGAAGAGCAGGGAGTATAACTCCAGGCTGCCGGTCTGTTCAAACCTGACCTGACCGGCTATAAGCTGCCTGCTTATTGACATAAGCAGTTTACGCTGCAGCGAAGAGTTTTCGAAGACAAAAATATCCGGTGAAATGGTATCATAGGGGTAGCCCAGGGTAAAATGAATGAACATATGCAGAACGGTTCCCTTCTCCAGCATGGCTTTTTCCATGGCCCTGCTTTCGACCCGTCCGCCTCTGAGGGAATAGGGCTGACCGGGCGGGACCCTGGAGTGATCGATATCTGAAGCAAAGGGTGTGTTCGGGGGGATCAGTACCAGCCTGTCAGCATCCAGGTAAATTGTTTTATTGTACACAACCCAGGCTCGTCCCGAACGGTTCCAGTACAGCCTCCAGTATGGAAAGGACATTTGCTGGCTTTTCCATTCAGACATCCACCAGTACCTGCAGCATAAGAGTCTTGGCAGGACTTCCTGAAATTCCTGGATCCTTCCTGAGGGATCGCCTTCCGGGGGTATTTCCTGGAACCTGAACATGGAGGAAATGGTTGGTTTGTACACAAAACTAAGAGAATTTTCCATTTAAAAGGCTTATAATCCTTTCTATCTTGCAGATTCATGTAGTCCGGGAAATGAGCTCAGAAGGAGAGGTTTTTAAAGCGATCGCCATCGATATGGGGGCCGGCAGCATCCGGGTGATGCTTGGCTCGCTGAGCGGGGAGAGTCTTGAACTGGATGAAATATGCAGGATCCATCATGAGATTCAGGAAGCGGATGGACGGGACACCTGGGACATGGATCATATCATCCGCGAAATCAAAAAGGGGATAGCCAAAGCCATAGAGGCATCCGGGGAGGCTCCTCAAAGTATCGGTGTCGATTCCTGGGGAGCGGACTATGTTCTGATAGATGCCCATGGAGAACTGGTGGATACCCCTGTGGCCTACAGGGACAAGCGTACGGCAGGAATGCGGGAGCAGTGGAGAAAGCACATGAGTGACCGGGATACCTTTTTACGCACCGGGATTAATTTTTACCTGTTCAACACGCTTTTTCAGCTATGGTCTGTCAGGGAACAAAAGGTGCTGGAGCGGTGCTCAAAAATTCTCTTTATCCCCGCTTATATCTCTTATATTCTATCTGGTTCGGCGCTGAATGAACTGAGCATTTCCTCCACGTCTCAGATCCTGCAGGTAGATGGAGCTCAGTGGGATCATGAAATTCTTTCCAGGCTCGGGTTGGAAGAGGAAAAACTTGGAGAAGTGATTCCTTCCGGGACCAGGCTGGGAAGGGTTACCATAGCGGAAGCGGGTCATATTCAGCTGGAAAATGTGGCCGTATGCGGACATGATACGGCCTGTGTGGTGGCCGCCCTGCCGGTGGAAAATCCTGATTTTGCTTTTATTTCGGCGGGCACCTGGTGCATCGTGGGCATAGAATCGTCCCGGCCCCTGCTCAGTGAGGAGGCCATGGAGCTGGGAATTACCAATGAAAGAGCCTACGGGAACGGCTACCGTCCCCTGAAGAACATTGTGGGCCTCTGGTTGCTGCAGGGATTGAAGAAGCAGCTGTCTGCGGATATCTCTTTTGCACAGATGGAGGAGATGGTCCGGGAAGATAAACCTGTCAGTCAGCTTATAGATCCGGAGGATGCCGGATTCTACCACCCCCCCGATATGAAAATGGCCTTTGACCGTTTTTTTGAAAGATCGGGTCAGCCTGTTCCGGAGAATTTCAGCGATTATATCTCCTGTGCCTATGATAGTCTCTGCTTCTCCTTCAGGTACTACATGGAGCAGCTGGAAATGCTCTCTCAGAGGTCCATCGAGGTCCTGCACCTGGTGGGTGGGGGAAGCCAGTCGGATTATCTCTGCCAGCGCATAGCCTCCATTTGTCAGCGGGAGGTCATATCCGGTCCGGTGGAAGGAGCGGCCATGGGCAATTTGATCATTCAGGGCATTGCCATGGGAAAGCTCGGGGATCTGCAGGAAGGAAGGGATCTGGTTAAAAAATCATGCAGGCTGAAAAGATACCGCCCCGGGGCCATACTGCCCCGGGCAGAGCAACGATACAACTTATATCTGTCACTTAAAACATAAAAAAATCATGAGTACTGGAAGATTACTGGGAACAGCCCCTAAAGTGGGAATCAGGCCCGCCATCGACGGACGTCAGAAAGGGATCAGGGAGTCCCTGGAGGATCAAACCAAAAATATGGCCCGGAGTGCGGCCACCTTGATTGAATCAAAACTCAGACATGCCGACGGTTCCAGGGTGGAGTGCGTGCTGGCCGACAGCTGTATCGGGGGAGTGGCAGAAGCCGCTGCAGCGGCCGATAAATTTGCCCGGGCCGGTGTGGGAGTGAGCCTGACCGTAAGCCCCTGCTGGTGCTACGGAAGTGAGACCATCGATATGGATCCCCTGCTTCCGAAGGCTATCTGGGGATATAACGGAACGGAGCGTCCGGGAGCTGTCTACCTGGCTGCAGCCCTGGCCGGACATAATCAAAAAGGTCTTCCAGCCTTTGGGATATATGGAAAGGATGTGCAGGATCCGGACGACACAAGCATTCCTGAAGATGTACAAGAGAAGATCCTCACCTTTGTCCAGGCTGGCCTGGCAGTGGCCACCATGAAAGGAAAATCCTATCTCTCCATGGGCAGTGTATCCATGGGAATCGCGGGCTCTATGGTGGATTCCCGCTTCTTTGAAGAGTATCTGGGAATGCGCTGTGAATATGTGGATATGTCGGAGTTTACCCGGAGAATTCAGGAAGGCATCTATGATCCGGAAGAATTGAGTGTGGCACAACAGTGGATCCGGAAGAACTGTAAGGAGGGCAAGGATTACAATCCGCCCGAAAAGCAGAAACCAGCCGGAAAGAAAGCAGAAGAGTGGGAATTTGTGGCCAAAATGGCCCTGATCGGGCGCGACCTGATGGTGGGAAATCCAAAATTAAAGAAGCTGGGCTTTGGAGAGGAGGCCATGGGGCACAATGCCATTGCAGCAGGATTCCAGGGGCAGCGTCAGTGGACCGATCATTTCCCCAACGGGGACTTTATGGAGGCCATTCTTTGTTCTTCCTTTGACTGGAACGGCATTCGTCAGCCCTATATGCTGGCCACCGAGAATGACAGCCTGAACGGGGTTTCCATGCTTTTTGGTCACCTGCTGACCGGCGCCGCCCAGGTATTCAGCGATGTACGTACCTACTGGAGTCCCGAAGCGGTAAAACGGGTTACTGGATTTGAACTGAGCGCCGAGGCCGGGAATGGATTTATCCACCTGATCAATTCGGGGCCCTCGGCCCTGGATGGCTCCGGGGAGCAGCTTATCGAAGGGAAACCTGCCATGAAACCCTGGTATGATATCAGTGAGGAAGAGGCCCGGAAATGTCTGGAAAGCACTACCTGGGGCCCGGCCGATCTGGGCTATTTCTGGGGGGGCGGATTCTCTTCTACCTTTAATACCCGGGGCGGCATGCCCATTACCATGAGCCGGATCAATATCATCAGGGGACTCGGACCTGCCCTTCAGATTGCCGAAGGGTATACCATCGACCTGCCGGAGGAAGTGCATCATACCCTTACCGAAAGAACCAATCCCACCTGGCCAACTACCTGGTTTGTTCCGCGTCTGACAGGGGAGGGGAACTTCAGGGATGTCTATTCGGTCATGGCCAACTGGGGCGCCAACCATGGTGCTTTCTCTTACGGGCACCTCGGTTCCAGGCTGATGGCCCTGGCCGCCATGCTCCGGATCCCGGTCTGTATGCACAATGTGCCCGAAGAGCAAATCTTCAGGCCCAGCGCCTGGTCAGCCTTTGGAATGGATAAGGAGGGGGCCGACTACCGGGCCTGTGAGGCCTATGGCCCCCTTTACAAATAGGAAGGGCAGGTTATAGGAGCAGAGGGAATCAGTTCTGTTTCCCTGCCTGCTCTATAAAAGGTCTGTGGCGCCTATCTCTCCGATGATTTGTTTTCGCCGGGCTTCCCACAGGGAAACCAGCTCGCGGAGTTTCTCCGGATGACGCTCTGCCAGGTTGTTGGTCTCACCGCGGTCCTTTGATAAATCATAAAGCTCCCATTCGCCACCATCCTCGATGGTAACGATCTTCCAGTTTCCGTCCCTGAGCACTTTTTTATTTTCGTGGTGGAAAAAGATGGGAGGCCTGTCGGACTCGATATCCTGTTGGAGAACAGGCAGCAGACTGATACCGGGTGCTTCGGCCCTGCCTGTCTCCGCGGAATCGATCCGGGTAATCAGCTCTTCCGGAGTGAGGTTCCAGGGGGCAAAGCGCTCCGGCTCCAGGGGATTCACCTGATGTACCTCAAATCCAAGCGCTTTTCTGTTTTCGGTCCTCATTTTCCGGATCTTATCCCATCCCGGAAGATACTTCTCCCGGTACTTGTCGATATCTTCCTGAAGGGCCTGCAGGGGAAAGTGGGGGGCGATAAAGGCAATATACTCGAAAAATGGTTCCTGGCTGTGTTCCCGATGGTGTTCTTCCAGGTACCGGATGGCATGATCCACAATAGCCACGGATGCCTCATAGTCCGAGCCCTCCTCCGGGAGAGGGATCTCTTTTCCATCCTCCCAAAGGTGGCGGGGACGCAGGTGCCTGCCATCCTCGGTCCGGTAGGAGTGGTCAAATCCCACCTCTGCATGGCTCATCTGGCTTTGCACGGGGACTTTTCTCAGGATGTGCCATTTGCCCGAGTGGTAGGTGTGGTATCCTTGTCTTTTCAGGATAGCAGGGAGCCAGGTGCTGTTTACCGGCAGCACGGAGGCATCCGAATAGTCCACTCCCGGCATAGGGTCAGAAAGGACCTGGTGGGAGTAGTATCCGGAGAGCAGGCTGGTCCGGGTGGGCCAGCACCTGCCTGTGTTGTAAAAGTTGGTAAAGCGGAGCCCCCCGGCTGCCAGGGCATCAATATGGGGGGTCTCCAGTATTTCTGACCCATAACAACCCGGATCGGAATGGCCCATATCATCGGCCAGGATAAAGACGATGTTGGGTGGTTCCGGCCTGGAAGCTTTCCGGGTACCGGCTTCGGACCTGCGAAGCATGTGAATGCAGCTAAGCATTCCACGGGTATTGTGATAGGTGGTCTTCCAGATATGACTTTTGCCCTGCATAGCACTTTCAGGAGAGGTATCCAGGGCTGCATTGTACCATCCGCCATGTTCTTTATCGATCAGCCAGGCATCGATGTGCTCCCAGGATTTCAGGAACTTCTGACCGTAGTCCGCGGGATCATCCGGGTAGAGCCGGTGCATCAGAAGCAGTGCGTTCATCCCTTCCACCAGTCCCCACCAGGATTTGTTCCGGTTTATGATGGTGATTTTTCCATCCAGCTCCCTGCCTGCATCAAAAAAACCACCGGCTTCCCGGTCCCAGCCCGATTCCAGAGAATGATCCACCAGCTTCTTTGCGATCCTGTGTGTCTTTTCATCCTCCTCCAGTCCCAGTGCGTGAGCCGTTTCCAGAAGAAGGAAAGCGCTTTCAACATCGTGACCATAAGTGAAATGCCGGGTGTACCAGTGGTTGTCAGGGGAGCGCTTTTCCATCTCCTCCTCCGGTACCAGGGTCCAGTCGGGGTAGAAGTATAACTGCAGATAGCCATCGGGATGCGTAAAGGTATCCCTGATGAGCAGGAACATCTCCTCCAGCCTTGTCCTGACGAGCGCATCGGGCCAGATACGGTATAATTCCGTGAAGGCTTCCATGATATGGATGGAACTGTTGTAATCCTTTAATCCGATGCCGGGGGTATCTCCCAGGGTCACCCGGAGGGAGTCCTGCCCGGTCATGGGTGTTCCGTTTCGCCACAGGAACTCGTAGTATCCTCCATGTAGCGGATCGTGGGCATGGTCCTCCATCCATTGAAAGGCTTTTTTAGCCAGCACCAGCGCATCCGGATCCTGGCTTACACGGTAATACTGCGCCAGGGCATAAACAGCAAAAGCCTGGCCATAGATCCGTTTCTCATGGATGCGTTCAGGGATGCCTGTTCCATCCCGATTGCAATAGGCATGAAATCCACCTGATTCCTTGTCCCACATCGTTTCTTGCAGAAAGGAGAAACCGTGAGCGGCATACTCCAGGTACCTGGTGCTGTCAGGGTAATTTTCCGCAACATGGGCGGTGGTCCAGAGATGCCTTGCCTGCTGAACCAGAGCCTTCATCTGGGAGTCCTCCGACAGGGACCAGTCATGGTTGAAAGCAGAAATATAACCTCCAGAGACCGTGTCGATATTTCTTGGATACCAGGGGTTCAGGATATAAAGGAACAGACTCTCTTTCATTTCATCGGCCAGTACAGCAGCTGTCTGATCGTTCAGCCCGGAATTGTTTTCGGATTTATTGCCTGATATGCAGGAGCCCAGGGTAATCATGGCCACGATGGTCAGGGAGATGGCCACGAAGTAGTTGTGAATAATAATCATGAAAGCTAAGTTAATGGATTAGTGTATCGTTGAAATGGCCGGTCAGAGTGTCCCGGGTTCGGGGAAGTTTTTGGAGGCATCATCGATCACCAGCACCCAGTCGACCCCCGCAAGCGGAACCGTAAATCGTTCTCTGGGTTCACCCTGCACCTCCCGGATAAACGTGCTTTCGCCTGTACGGGGATTGTACCACCAGGTCTTGAAGGCATCCCCTTTGATTCTCGAGAATTCTATGACAACCCCGAAGTTGGACGGAAGATAAACAAAGGCATAGCCATCCCCCTGTGTTGCGGCAATATGATTCACGGTTCCGCCGGCATTTCCGGAAATAACAGACTGATCCGGATAGCGTTCCAGCATGGGCCTGGATTCCATCAGTTGTCTTACATGCAGCATATCCCATGCGCCTGGAAGATCCATGGCTTCGTACCAGGGCATGGGAGGGTAGTTGACCGCTTTCACTTTAGCGGAGTAGAACTGCCAGATACAGTGGTTCCCGTAGGTATGTCCGTGTGCACCGGAAAAGAGGGCCCAGTAGGCAGCCCGGCGTACCTCATCTTCTCCGGCAGTCCCGTTTTTCGGATTCCATCCAAAGGGGTGCGATTCATAGATGGGTTCGGCATCCATGCAAGGTTTGGGCGGATCCAGGGCATAATCGGCATGGATCTTCCGGTAATTGGGAATGTAGCGGTCGCTGTGTCCCGATTGGTGCATATTGAAATCGAGCCATTCAGCCTGGTGAAAACACTCCGAGGAAGACCTGGAGCCCATGGGATGAAAGGTCATCAGGTGATTTCCATCGGTCGAACGGATCCCCCTGGCCAGTGCCTCCCAGACCGGTTCATTGCCTTTACACGGGCGGTCTCCGCCAATGATCCAGATAATATTGGGATGGTCCCTGTATCGTTCTCCCAGAAAGGCCCCGTACAGAAAAGCATTCTCCTGGTTAAAGATGACCGGACCCTGTCCCCACTGTTTGTCGACCTTATCTCCCCAGGTGGGAAGCAGGCCCATGTACAGACCTTTTGCTGCGGCCATTTCCACAATGGAATCCACAAAGCGGAAATAGTCCTCATTGGGCCGGGACGGATCCATATCGAGCAAGGGGACCTCGCCGTTCACGGAGGGTGCTATCAGGCCGTTTTCTTCAGCCAGGATGACGGCCTGGATCACGGTAAAACCCTTCTCCCTGCGATTTTCCAGGAAGATTTCTGCCTCCTGACAGGAGAGCCGGTGAAACAGTTCCCAGGCAGTTTCCCCGAGGTAGAAGAAAGCCTTGCCATTGGCATGCTCCAGAAAGCGCCCGTTTTTACTGACTTGTAGTCTGCCATTTTCCATCCTGGCAGCGGGTCCGTCATACACATTTTCCTGGGCTATAAGTGTATTATCAACAATTATTAACAGAAGCAGGGTAATCCAGAGAGTTTTCATCATCGTGTTGGAGTTTTTTAATTATGAAGGATTTGATTGTTTCTTGACAGAAAATTTGCCCACAGAATGCTGTTTTTCAGTACCAGGGCCAGGTTCAATGCCTCCATGGCTTTTTCGGAATCTCCGGACAGCCGGTGACCCAGGGCGATGAGGCAGAACGCAGCCGCTTTCCGGGGAGTTTCAACTGTATCGGACAGTTCTGCCTCATAAGTGGGTATGGAAAGCATCTCTTCCCGGATTCTAAGCTGTCCGGCCAATCCAAATGCGTTCATTAACAACAGGGTAAGAGCCCGGATTCGCAGGATGCTTCTCTCAGATTTCATGTATGAAACTCTTTTCTTGTTTGAAAACGGATATCACATCCTATAAACTTACATAAAATCCTTTATTCAGAAGCAGCACAGAAAGACTGTTTTTTGCTTATCAACCTTAAGTTATTTCATCTTCAGATAAGATCATTTGAGGAATATTATCTATCTTGTTAAGGGCTTTAGGTGCCCGAATGATGAGCTCCGGTGAAGGAGTGACTGCAGCCCTGTATCAGATGTATCATTTACTATAAAACCATATCAGCATGCAATATTTATCAACCCGACTGTTTTTACTGACTCTGATTTCAGGTGTTCTTAGCTGCTCCGTGTGGGCCCAGGAGGGCTATGTGCCCAGCCAGGAGAATCTGGATAACCGGGAGTGGTTTCAGGATGCCAAATACGGCCTCTTTGTGCATTGGGGGGTTTACTCCATAATGGGTGGCGGTGGCGACCCGGGTATCGCGGAATGGATCATGGAACGAAAGAATATTCCCATTGTGCAATATGAAAAACTGCCCGGTTTTTTTAATCCCACTCAGTTTGATCCGGCCCAGTGGGTTTCCATGGTCAAAAAAGCCGGCATGAAGTACATTACCATTACCAGCAAGCACCATGACGGCTTTGCCATGTACGATTCCAGGGTGAGCGATTATAATATCGTGGATGCCACCCCCTATGGCAGGGATGTGATCGGGATGCTGAAGGAAGAGTGTGATAAGCAGGGAATCAAACTCTTTTTCTACCACTCGCAGCTGGACTGGCACCATCCGGATTACTTTCCGCACGGGCGGACAGGCACGGGGATCGCAGACCGGTCCCAATCGGGCGATTTTAATGCCTACATCAATTACATGAATACCCAGCTTACTGAGTTGCTGACCCAGTACGGGGAGATCGGCGGGATCTGGTTCGATGGTATGTGGGACAAGCCTGAAGCCGACTGGCGACTGGTTGAAACTTATGCACTTATACATAAGCTTCAGCCCGGGGCACTGATTGGCAGCAACCACCATAAGATGCCCTTCCCGGGTGAGGATTTCATGATGTTTGAGCGTGACCTGCCGGGGGAGAACTCCATGGGATTCAACAATACAGGGATCTCTGAGGAGGTGCCCCTGGAGATGTGCGAGACCATGAATGGCTCCTGGGGATTCAATATCATCGATCAGAACTATAAATCGGTCGAAGAGCTGATCCATACCATGGTTCGTGCCGCCGGATACGGGGCCAATTTCCTGCTGAATACGGGACCCATGCCCAATGGAAAGATCCAGCCCGAAAACGTGGATACCCTGATGGCTGTCGGGAAATGGCTGGAGAGCTATGGCGAAACCATATACGGGACCAGGAAAGGCCCGGTGAAGCCTCAGGAGTGGGGCGCCATCACTACAAAGGACAATGTACTCTACCTCCATATTCTGGATTACAGAGGGCGGGCCATTGAGCTAAGTGGGATTGACCCAGGTCGTATCAGGTCTGCCGTATACTTCGACGATGGTTCCAGAGCTGATGTAAAGAGAACCGAAGACGGAATCACTCTTACTCTTCCCAAAGGGAGGGTAAAACCTGTAGATACAATTATAGTACTGACCCTGAGGTAAGCGTCAACAACTAAAGCTCCTTAATCCGGATGTTCCGGAACCAGAGCTGGGAGCCATGTCCCAGGAAACCGATATGGCCGCTGCTTCGCTTGAGCCCCGGATGTTCCTTACGATCTGGCGTTCCGTTTTTACTGGCCTCTTTCAGGTCTCCCTCCAGGATCAATGTTCCATTGAGGGTAATCCTGATCTGATCTCCTTTGAGGTAGACTTCCTGGCTGTTCCATTCGCCGACAGGTTTCAGATAGCCCCTTTTGGCCGGGATGATCCCGTAGACCGAACCATGGTACTGGTAGGGCTGCAGCCGGGAATATACTTCGGCAGTGTTATCCAGAATTTGCAGCTCATATCCCACATAGGCGGCATCGCCCTCCATGGGGGTCCGGATTCCCAGTCCGTTATTAGCGCCAGGAGTCAATTTAAACTCGAAACGGAATATAAAGTCCGAATATTCCTTTTCCGTATAGAGGTTTCCTCCGCTTTGAGCCGGACGGATCACGATGGTTCCATCCTCCACCGAGTAAGAGTGCTTATTGCCGGCCCAGTTGGAAAGATCCCTGCCGTTAAACAGGCTCACGAATCCATCTGCCTTTTCTTCTTCAGTCAGGCTGTTCTGGTTTTTCCCCAGTTCTCTGATATAGAGGTCCCTGAAGGCCAGGTCGGTGCCATGGGCCTGCAGCTCGATGGGCCCGGTGGGATAGATGGGGATGCTTCTGTCCCAGTAGTTCTCCATGACCACATGATCCACTACCAGCTGTCCGTTCAGGTAAACCGTCACACGCTCATCGATCATAATGATCCGGAAGGTATTCCAGTCGCCGATGGGATTATCCGCCACCAGAAGTGGTTTGCTTTCATGTTCCTGGTTGTTGTAGAGGCCTCCCGATCCCACCTGGGCACCTGCCTCCACCCTGGAGGTATCCCAGATCTGCACCTGGGGGCTGCCGCGCAGGTAGATCCCTGAATCCCCTTTCCTGGTGATTCTCCAGTCCACGATCATTTCGAAGGATTCATAGTCCTTTATACTGCACAAATTCGATCCCTCGCCGTTAAAGACAATACAATGGTCTTTGACGCTCCAATTCTTCTTCAGGTTCTCATTGGCCTCTTCCTGGAGTTTCTTAAGCTCCTCTGCGGAGAGTCCGGCCTTTTTAAGCGGATCGGCAGCCAGTCCCTGCCAGCCGGAAAGATCGGTCCCGTTAAATAAGGAGACAAAGCCTGTTTCGTCCGGCATCTTATCCAGGTAGTTCTGAATGTCGATCTTCAGGTATTCGCTGTCAGGGCCGGAAATTATATCCCTGGCAAGCAGAAGTTTCTCCCGGACAATCTTCCCTGTAAGTTCCTTGTCCAGTCCGTTGCCCGGCAGCACCACATTTACCAGGGCATTGGCGGCCTGACTCTTCAGTGAATCCTGTTCCAGGTAGCCGCTGAGGGTCACAAAACTCAGAAAGGTCTTTACTCCGCCCAGGGCCCTGATCAACAGGCCGTGTTCGGCAGGACTGCCTGCAAGGGCCTGGATCTTTCTCAGCAGGAGCAGTTTCTGGTCATCGGGAAGAGTAGACCCAGATACAATCCTCACATAACTTTTAAAGGCCGCTTCCTTCTCCTGAGTATCGGTGGAGCTGGAACAAATCTCGAACAGGGGAGTGGCGGCATAGATATCGTTGGACCGGATCAGGCCTGAGAAGGCCCTCTTTCTGGTCTCTTCCTTATTGCTGCCATAGGATTCGTATACCGCATCCAGAGCCTCCCTGCCGCCAATTGTTGCCAGCACTCCGATATATTTCTCCATGGAATAGGTCCTGGCTGCATGCAATAAGAGTGCCTGGGTGGTCACCTCTTTATGGTTGCCCCTGTTGATGGCAGCTACTAGAGCAGTCTCCACGGCTGCAATTTCATCCTTATCTTCCAGCTGGTCGAATAATTTTATTAAATCGCCCAGGTCTCCCTGGTCAGCGACCAAATGGAGATTCTCCAGGGAGGCAGACCTGATTGCTTCCGCCTGGGAGATCTGGCTGTACAGCAGGTCGAAGGAGCCGGGATCGCCCCTGGCAGCAATTAACTCTATGAATAATACCTTTGTCTCTTCAGGAGCACCGTCCAGCTGCTTGCTCAGCAGGGGGAGCTGACTCATATTCAGAGTCTGCAGCAGGGCCTCTTTGACCGTTTTGCTATCCGGATCTCCAGGGTGTGAAAGTGCGTAGGCTATGAGTTCGGGGACGGCTTTGTCTTTTTTGATCAGGGCCAGCGATTTTGCCGCCTGCTGACGGATTGCCGGATCCGGATCGTCCAGGTATCCTGAAACCAGATCTGCGGTTTCAGGACTCTGAAGCATTCCGAAGAGGCTGAGGATCTCCGCTTTCACCTCCATGTTTCCGGTGCTGCTCAGGGCAGCTTCCCAGGGGCCGACCGGTGTGTGATTGGCTGTTGCATAACGGATGGCGCTCATCCGGTAGGATTTGTTCTTCACTTTCATGGCATCCACCAGCAGGGCGACATTTTTTTCTATGGCTCCGGTTCCGGCTGCTGCAATCAGGGCGGCGCTTTTAAAATGGATCTGCTCCGGAGTTGTACATTTTTTTATGACGGTTTTGCAGATTTTCAGGCTTAGTCCCTGCCTGTTTTGCTCTGACAGGGTCCGGGCAAATGCGATCAGGCTGCCGGTGGCATTCGTGGGTTCCGGCAGATATCCCGCCTTTTTGGCGGCATCGCTTAAGAGATCATAGGAATCAGGATTTCCCAGTTCGGCCAGGCAGGCCAGTACACTTCGCTGAAGCTCCGGAGAGTTTGAACCTGCCAGCGGGGCAACCGCACTGGCATGTCTGCTGTCCCCGGTGTTTTTAAGGGCGTTTACCAGGGCTATCTGTGTCCGGCCCCCGCTTTGGTCCAGCCGGGCTGCGAACAGGTCTGCAGCTGCCTCCGGATGGATATCCCGTATGGCCCTGATCACTGGATCCTGAAGCTTTGGATCAGTCAGATAGCTGGCCAGATGGGTCAGGGAAGCTTCGCTTCCGGAATAGTTGAGTTGTCTGATAAAAAAGCTTTTTACCAGGGGATCCTCCCTTTTCTCTATTTGCTCCAGGATCAAGGCCTCCCACCGTTCCCGGTCTTTTTCAATCCCGGTCTGACTGAGATAGCGGGAGAGGCTTTCAATGGCCACCCGCGCCCTGGTGTCGTCACCCGATCCCGGGGGAATGACCAGGTCCAGAATCATCTGCAGGGCTGCTTCCTCCAGGCTGAGCATGGATTGCATCTGATCGTTGAGCTTCTGCTGATCGTTGGCAGGCACCTGTGCCAGCAGGTCGGCCACCTGGGTATCCAGGGTGCGCCTGTCCTGTGCCATAAGTGGATTGGAAACCAGCAGCAGGGCCAAAAGTGCAGGGAGAAAAAATCTTATATCTTTCATATTTGATATCTTAAAAGTCATAGCTGTTTCTTAAATATTCCAGGGGGAACGCATTTCGGGATAGATCAGGCGGTTGGCTCCTTCATCATTTATAAACTCCTGTTTCACAGGATCGAAGTGGAGGGTGCGTCCAAGGCGGAGCGCTGCCACTCCCATGTTGACCATGGTACAGGAGCGGTGACCGTTCATTTCGTTAAGCGCAAATTTCTGACGGGTCCGGACCGATTCATGGAAGGAGGTAATCTGAGGTTCCGGATCGGGCAGGGTGGCTGCAAGCTGCTGGATATTTGGAATGGTAGAACGGAAACCGCGGTATATCTTCCCATTGGGACCCTCTATATAGGCCGCATCCTTGTCCCTGTTCTCCCCGTCCAGGATGATCTGGCAGCCATCTTCATAGGTATAGGTGATCCTGCGCCAGGAACCCACCGCATCGTTGTGCTGCTGCGGAGCATCCACTTCCACTTTGATGGGGCTGGTATGGTCCTTGTTGAGCATATACTGAACCGGATCAAGGTAGTGCTGACCCATATCTCCCAGTCCGCCTCCGTCATAATCCCAGAATCCTCGGAACTTGGAGTGCACCCTCAGGGGGTTGTAGGGTTTAACGGGGGCAGGCCCCAGCCACATATTGTAATCCAGGTGTCCGGGCACCGGCATGGGACTTAGGTTCTTGTCGCCGCTCCAGTAAAATTTCCAGTCGTAGCCTGTGATCCCGGAGACCGTTACCTTCAGGGGCCAACCCAGAATACCGCTATCTACAATCTTCTTCAATGGTTTCACCGTGGTTCCCAGTCCATAGAAACCGCCTCTGAACCGGAACCAGGTGTTCAACCTGAACATGCGGCCATTGTTCTGCACCGCCTCAATCACTCGTTTCCCTTCCCCGATTGTTCTGGTCATTGGCTTTTCACACCAGATATCTTTTCCTGCTTCTGCAGCCATCACCGACATGGTTCCGTGCCAGTGTGGAGGGGTGGCAATGTGTACGATATCGATGTCTTTCTGAAGCAGGAGCTCACGGAAATCAGAATAGCTTTTTACCCCGGAGCCGGCCCTTTGACTGGCGCGCTCCAGGTGCAGCCGGTCGACATCACAAATGGCAACCAGGCGTCCTTCGCGTGTAAAATGGTGATTGTAACCAATTCCACCTACACCCACAATAGCTTTGGTTAGCTGGTCGCTGGGGGCCGTGTAGCCGGGTCCCCCGAGAACATGTCTGGGAACAACGGTAATCGCTGCTGTTCCCAGCACGCTCTTTCGGATAAAATCTCGTCTTTCCATGATTTGAGTTTGGCAAGTAATAAATATGAATTCAAATGTATGAATTCGCCTCCGCTAGCCCAAACAGAAAGAAGGTTTAGTATTTTTCAGGATAATCGCTAAATTGTCTTGTGGTTTTCGGATCTTTCAAAATATTTCTTATACATGACAAATTCACGAGCAAAGCTGCAAAAAACGCTGAATCATCAGGAGCCCGGAGGTTTGGTGGTTGATTTCGGGGCCAGCCCGGTTACCGGAATCCATGTTCGCCTGGTGGAGCAGCTCAGGGAGCATTTCGGCCTGGGAAAGGGACCTGTAAAGGTTATCGAGCCTTTTCAGATGCTGGGTGCAGTGGAAGACGATTTGCAGGAGGCCATGGGAGTGGATGTAATTGGTGTTTCACCCCCTTCGGATATGTTTGGAAATGCCCTGACCGATTGGAAAGAGTACCTAACGCCCTGGGGTCAGGTGGTACTGGTGCCTGGTTCTTTTACCGTTTCAGTGGATCATAAGGGAGATACCCTGCTATATCCACAGGGGGATAAAACGGTAGCTCCCAGTGCCAAGATGCCCTGGGCAGCCTATTTCTTTGATGCAGTCAACCGTCAGGAACCACTGGAAGAAAGCAAACTGGATCCGGAGGACAATGTCGAGGAGTTTGCTCTGATGGGTGCATCCGATCTGGACTACTGGAGACGAATGATTCCGGAGGCGGCCCAAAAAGGTAAAGGCCTGCTGGCCAATTTCGGGGGTACGGGAATCGGCGACATTGCTTTGGTTCCCGGGCTGAACCTGAAGGCTCCCAAAGGGATCCGGGATGTGGCCGACTGGTACATGTCGACCCTGATGCGGCCCGAATACCTTCATTATGTATTTGAGAAACAAACTGATATTGCCCTGAAAAACCTGGCCATGCTTAAAGATCTGGCAGGCGATCAGGTGGATGTGGCCTATATCTGCGGGACCGATTTCGGCACCCAGGACTCCTCCTTCTGTTCCGTCGAAACCTATGAGGAGCTTTACGCTCCTTACTACAGAAAGATGAATGACTGGATCCATAAAAATACCCCCTGGAAAACCTTTAAGCATAGTTGCGGGGCTGTGGAACCTTTTATGGAGAGTTTTATTGCATCAGGCTTTGATATTATCAACCCGGTACAGATCAATGCGGCCGGAATGGATCCGGCATTGCTGAAGGAGAAGTATGGAGACCGGCTGGTATTCTGGGGAGGCGGCGTGGATACCCAGAAAGTCCTTCCCTTCGGAACTCCGGATGAAGTAAAGGCTCATGTACACAGGCAGTGTGAAATCCTGGCTCCCGGCGGCGGTTTTGTTTTTAATACGGTGCACAACATGCAGGCCAATGTTCCCTTACAAAATGTGGTGGCCATGTTAGAGGCTGTCAGGCAGTTCGCCTGAGCAGCCGCTACTTCGAATTAACATTATTTAGAACAGTTTTATCTTTTTTTTAGGTACCTTTGTGTCTTTGAAAATTAAAGATATTTCATATAAATAGCTCATTATTAATAACTAAAAGAAAATTTCCAATGTCAGATGTAAAACGCGTATATACTTTCGGTGACAGAAAAGCTGAAGGCAAGGCCGACATGAAAAACCTCCTGGGTGGCAAAGGTGCCAACCTTGCAGAAATGAACCTGATTGGTGTACCGGTTCCTCCAGGATTTACGATTACTACCGAGGTTTGTACTGAATATAATGAGCTTGGTCAGGACAAAGTGGTTGAACTGATTAAGCTGGAAGTAGAGGCCGCTGTTAAAAACATTGAAGATATCATGGGAACCAGGTTCGGAAGCAATGAGAATCCCTGCCTGGTTTCAGTGCGTTCCGGAGCAAGAGTTTCCATGCCGGGAATGATGGACACGGTCCTGAATCTTGGGATGAATGAGAATGCTGTAAAAGGTCTCATTAAAAAAACGGGCAATGAAAAATTTGCCTGGGACAGCTACCGCCGTTTCGTACAGATGTACGGAGATGTGGTTCTGGGAATGAAGCCCGAATCCAAAGAGGACATTGATCCTTTCGAGGCGATCATGGAAGAGGTGAAAGAAGCACGTGGCGTGGAGAACGACAACGAACTAACGGTGGAAGACCTGAAGGAACTGGTTGAGAAGTTTAAGGTTGCTGTCAAGAAGCAGACCGGACATGATTTCCCGGTGGATCCATGGGAGCAGCTCTGGGGCGCTGTTATGGCTGTATTTGACAGCTGGGAGACACCGAGGGCTAAGTATTACCGTACCATGAACCAGATTCCCGGAGACTGGGGTACTGCTGTAAATGTCCAGGCCATGGTCTACGGAAATATGGGAGAAACATCCGGAACAGGGGTTGCCTTTACCCGCGATGCCGGAACCGGAGAGGATATCTTTAACGGGGAATACCTGATCGATGCCCAGGGTGAAGATGTGGTAGCTGGAGTTCGTACACCCCGTCAGATCACCAAAGAGGGTTCGCTGAGGTGGGCCAGGCTTGCCGGAGTTTCTGAAGAGGAACGTGCTTCCACCTATCCGTCACTGGAAGAGGTAATGCCCCAGGTATACGCTGAACTGCATGAGACCGAGCAGAAACTGGAAGATTATTTCAAAGATATGCAGGATCTGGAGTTTACCATCCAGGAAGGAAAATTGTGGCTGCTTCAAACCCGTAACGGAAAACGTACCGGCGCTGCCATGGTAAAGGTTGCCATGGACATGCTGCGTGAAGGTAAAATCGACGAGAAAACGGCCCTGCTTCGCCAGGAACCTGCCAAACTGGACGAGCTGCTTCACCCTGTATTTGAGAAGGGTGCCCTAGCTTCTGCTACAGTTCTGGCACAGGGACTGCCGGCTTCCCCCGGTGCTGCAACCGGACAAATCGTATTCTTTGCCGACGAAGCAAATAAATATCCTGTTTCCATCCTCGTAAGGATAGAGACTTCTCCTGAGGATCTGGAAGGCATGAACATTGCCAAAGGCATTCTGACCGCACGGGGCGGAATGACCTCCCACGCTGCTGTGGTTGCCCGTGGAATGGGTAAATGCTGTGTTTCCGGTGCCGGTGGTGTAAAAATTGATTACAAAGCCCGTACCATGACCGCTGCCGGTAAGGTATTCAAGGAGGGAGACTGGATCTCGCTGAACGGATCGACGGGTAATGTGCTGGAAGGAAAAGTGGCAACCATAGATCCTGAACTGAGTGGTGATTTCGGAGCAATTCTGGAGCTGGCCGAAAAGCACACCCGGATGGATGTACGTACCAACGCTGATACTCCTCATGATGCAAAGGTTGCTCGTGATTTCGGAGCCAAGGGGATTGGGCTGACCCGTACCGAGCATATGTTCTTTGATGGTGAGCGCATTAAGGCCATGAGGGAGATGATCCTGGCCACAACAGAAGTGGAACGCCGCAAAGCACTGGATAAGTTGCTGCCCTATCAGCGTGAAGACTTCGAGGGAATCCTGGAAGCCATGGCCGGATACGGAGTGACCATCCGCTTGCTGGATCCGCCGCTGCATGAATTTGTTCCCCACGATGAGGCCAACCAGAAGGTTATGGCTGATGAGATGGGAATAAGCGTGGCGGACATTCAGGCACTGGTGGAGGACCTCCATGAATTCAACCCCATGCTGGGGCACCGTGGATGCCGTCTGGGGAATACCTATCCGGAGATTACCGAGATGCAGGCCAGGGCCATTATTGAAGCGGCTGTAAATCTGACCCGGAAGGGTCTGGATGCACGTCCCGAGATCATGGTTCCGCTTATCGGTACCTGGAAAGAGTTTAAGATGCAGGAAGAGATTATCCGTGCCACTGCCGAGAAAGTATTCGAAGAGAAAGGAGCCAGATGCGACTTCCAGGTGGGTACCATGATTGAGATCCCCAGGGCTGCGATGACTGCTGACCTGGTTGCTGAGCATGCCGAGTTTTTCTCCTTTGGAACCAACGACCTGACCCAGATGGCCTTTGGCTATTCCAGGGACGATGCCGGTAAATTCCTGCCCATCTATATTGAAAAAGGACTGTTAAAGAACGATCCTTTCCAGACCCTCGATCAGGAAGGTGTCGGGCAGCTGGTCGAAATGGGCGTTTCTAAAGGACGTTCCACCAATCCCAAGCTGAAAGTGGGTATCTGCGGAGAGCATGGAGGAGATCCGGATTCCGTGGAATTCTGCCACCGTGTTGGAATGGATTATGTTAGTTGTTCTCCGTTCCGCGTTCCTATAGCCAGGCTGGCTGCAGCACAGGCCAATCTGCGCTAGGATGACAAAACGGGATTTTTAATATACCAATAAAGCGGCAAAGTTTGATTTTGCCGCTTTTTTTTAGGATATTCGTATAGATGTATATCAGGACAAGCTCTGAAAATCTTACATATTTGAACAAAATCAATTCAAAAAATTATAATTTGAAACACGATGGTAGATATTTTGAACAAGTTGAAACTTACACAGTATGACATCACTGGGACGGCCGACGTGGTCTACAACCCTTCTTATGAGCAGCTGTATGAAGAGGAAATGAATCCCGCCCTGGAAGGATTTGAAGTGGGAGTGGAGAGTGAGTTTGGTGCTGTAAAAGTGGATACAGGGATATTTACCGGTCGTTCGCCCAAAGATAAGTACGTGGTTATGGATGATACCACCCGGGACACGGTCTGGTGGAAATCTGAACAGGCCAGATCCTCCGACAATAAACCGATCAGCAAGCAGGTCTGGGATCATGGATATAAACTGGCTTCTTCCCAGCTCTCGGGTAAAAGGCTTTTTGTAATGGATTGTTTTTGTGGTGCCAACGAAGACAGCAGGCTTAAGGTCAGATTTATTATGGAAGTAGCCTGGCAGGCTCATTTTGTCAAGAATATGTTTATACGCCCCAGCGAAGCGGAACTGGAAACATTTGAACCTGATTTTGTGGTTCTTAATGCCGCAAAAACCGTAAATCCGGAATGGAAGGAGCAGGGGCTTAATTCTGAAGTATTCGTATTCTTTAACCTCACCGAGCGTATGGGGGTTATCGGTGGGTCCTGGTACGGGGGTGAGATGAAAAAAGGAATTTTCTCCATCATGAAATACTACCTTCCCCTGAAAGGGATTGCTGCCATGCACTGCTCCGCCAATGTGGGCAGTGACGGGAATACTGCCATTTTTTTCGGACTCTCGGGGACCGGAAAAACCACCCTGTCCACCGATCCGAAAAGAGTCCTGATCGGGGATGATGAGCATGGCTGGGATGACGATGGTATCTTCAATTTTGAAGGGGGCTGCTATGCCAAGACCATTCATCTGAGCGAGGAGAGTGAACCGGATATCTATCATGCCATAAGGCGCGATGCGCTTCTGGAAAATGTCATCGTGGCCCCGGATGGTAAAGTTGATTTTGATGACGCTTCCAAGACACAGAATACCAGGGTGTCTTATCCGATCTACCATATTGACAACATTGTGAAGCCTGTCTCCAGAGGAGGACACGCCAGCAGGGTGATCTTCCTGACGGCAGATGCCTTCGGGGTTATGCCTCCGGTATCAAAACTGACACCGGAGCAGACCAAATACCATTTTCTGTCGGGTTTTACCGCTAAACTGGCCGGTACGGAACGCGGAATCACCGATCCGGTGCCCTCTTTCTCAGCCTGTTTCGGGGCTGCCTTCCTGACCCTTCACCCCACCAAATACGGAGAGGAACTGATAAAAAGGATGGAAGCTGCAGGTTCCAAAGCCTACCTGGTTAACACCGGGTGGAATGGTACCGGGAAGCGGATCTCCATAAAAGATACCCGGTGCATCATTGATATGATCCTCGACGGGACCGTGGACAAGGCTGAAACGCATATGATTCCGATTTTTAATCTGGAAGTGCCTCTGGAATTACCCGGTATTTCGGGCGATGTACTGGATCCAAGAGATACTTATGAAGATCCGGCTGAATGGGAGGAAAAAGCAAAACACCTGGCTGAATTGTTTTTCAATAACTTCAAACAATTCACCGACAACGAGGAGGGCAGGGCTCTGGTTGCAGCCGGGCCGCAACTTTAATCCATGCATCACATCAGACAAGAGAGCTCATTGAACTTATCATCTGTGCTATAATATGTTTCTGTTGATTTTTATGATTGGACTGGCTTACCTGCTGGGATCCATACCAAGCTCGGTCTGGTTGGGCAGAGCCATGAAGGGAATAGACCTGCGGGAACATGGAAGCGGAAATGCCGGAGCCACCAATGCCTTTCGCGTACTTGGAAAAGCTCCGGGAATCCTGGTGCTGCTCCTGGATATGGCCAAAGGATACCTGGCCGTCGCCCTGGCTCTTTTACAACACGAGGTTTTCCCCGGTACGGAGCTATGGATGATCCTGAGAATAGGTCTGGGCCTGGCAGCGGTGATTGGTCATATCTTTCCCGTTTTTGCCGGATTCAGGGGGGGAAAGGGGGTAGCCACCATTACCGGAGTCGCTCTGGCCTTGCATCCCTATGCCGCTCTGGCAGCCATGGGGATCTATTTGCTGGTCTTCCTCATTAGCAGGATATCGGCACTGGGCTCACTGATTGCCGTGCTTACCTATCCGGTCTGGGTCATCTGGGTTTTCAGATCGGAGTACCTGAGCATGCAGATTTTCTCTCTGGTGGTGCTGGTACTGGTTATGATCACACACCGGACAAATATTATGCGCCTGCTCCGGCGTGAGGAGAAGTCACTTATCGGCAGAAACTAGGCTTTATGCAAAATCCTTTTCCAGTTTCTGTCTCAGAACCCTGGAAGGGATATTTTTCTGAAGGATTCCGTTTTCTGCCATGGAAATCTGTCCGGTTTCCTCCGATACGATAATTACCAGACAGTCGCTTACCTCGGAAATACCCAGTCCGGCCCGGTGCCGTAAGCCATACTCGGGTGGGAGATCCATTTTATCAGTGACCGGGAGAATCACCCTGGCGGCCTTCACTTTATCGTTTTCCACAATGACAGCGCCATCATGCAAGGGACTGTTCTTGTTGAAAATGCTTACGAAAAGTCTGCTGGATGTCTCGGCGTTGAGTACATCTCCGGTTTCGGCATACATATCCAGATTAGATTTTTTCTTAATCACGATCAATGCTCCTGTCTTCTCCAGCGAAAATTGCATCACTGCTTTCATAATGGACCGTATCTTGACCTGGGCCTTGGTTTCGAAACGGAGGTTCAGAATCTTTTCCACACTGATGCGATTCCCATCCACATAACGGGATCCGATAAAAATCAGGAACCTTCGGATTTCCTGCTGAAAAACAATGATCAGTGCAATGACACCGACTCCCAGGACTGAACCCAGGATGGTGCTGAGCAGCTCCATCTGCATGGCACGCACGGCCCACCAGAAAATATAGATGGCTGCAATGGCCAGGGTGATGCTGTAGGCCACTGTTCCCCTGATCATCAGATAAAGCTGGTAGAAGAGGACAGCGACCAGGAAGATATCAAAGATATCCAGAAGGCGGATATGTATAAAAGCGGTGAGCATCATAGGTTCTGAGCCCAAATTTAGTAAATCTGCCGGAAGATCTTTACTGTTTCTTTTGCTGCCGACACATCGTGGACCCTGAGAAAATGGGCTCCCTTCATCAGGAGTGCCATATGAGCGGCCGTAGTACCGTTGAGGGCATGATCCGGATCGGATTCCAACATTTTGTAAATCATTGATTTGCGAGATACACCGGCCATTAATGGCAGTTCGAGCATTTGAAATGAGTCAAACTGTTTCAATAGCTCAAAGTTCTGTTCCAGGGTTTTTCCAAATCCAAAACCCGGGTCAATAAGGATATCATTTAATCCGAGTTTTCTCAGTTTATAAACCCTTTCAGCAAAGAATTGCAGGAGTTCATCCACCATATTTTCATAGGCAGGCTCTTCCTGCATGGTCAGAGGTGTTCCCTGCATATGCATCATGACATAAGGAATTCCCAGCTGAGCCATGGTAGGAAACATATCCGGATCCATATTTCCGGCCGAGATGTCATTGATCATCTGTACGCCGAATCTCTCTTGAACCAGACGGGCGACCCCGGATCTCCAGGTATCTATCGACAGGGGAAAATCCGGAAAGTGCTGCCTTAAAGCTTCCAGGACGGGCGACAATCTTGCCACTTCCTCATATTCCTGTATTTCTTCTGCGCCAGGCCTGGATGAGACGGCACCCACATCCAGGATATCGGCTCCCTGGCCGATCATTTCTCTGGCTCTCTCAACTGCCAGTTCCGGGTTGGCTACCCTGCTGTCCTGGTAAAAGGAGTCCGGAGTAACATTGATGATTCCCATCACACGCGGAGTGGAAAGGTCCATGATGCTTCCCCCCAGATTCAGCGAAAGGTTCTTTGAGAATAGTGGAGTGGGTGTGGAGAAGTTCTTCATCGATTCTCTGTAGGTTGCTCCTATATTTTTGTATGTTTGGAAACTGGTTTAAAATTACACTAAAAAATCCACAATTGATTCATGCGTTTCCTGGTGATTGAAGGCTTGGATGGTTCGGGTAAATCCACACAGCTAAAACTGTTGAGGGAATACCTGGAAAAGAAAACAGTTCCATACCGTTATCTTCATTTTCCAAGACTGGAAGAGGGTGTATACGGGGATCTGGTGGCCAGGTTCCTGCGTGGTGAGATGGGGGCCAATGACCAGGTTGACCCCTACCTTGTGGCGCTGATATTCGCCGGTGACAGGGCGGATGCTTCTGAAAAGATCAGGCAGTGGATGGATGAAGGGAACCTGGTGATCGTGGACCGTTATGTCTATTCCAATATTGCATTTCAGTGTGCCAAACTGGCCAGCAGGAAAGAGCAGAACAGGTTAAGGGATTGGATCCTGGACTTCGAATTTGGATATAATCAACTGCCGAAACCCGATCTGAACCTCTATCTGAATGTTCCTTTCGAGTTTACCAGGAAACAACTGAATTTAGCAAGAAACGGAGAGGACCGGGCCTATTTGAAGGGAGAGCGGGATATTCATGAAGAGAATCTCGGTTTTCAGGAGCAGGTCAGGCAGATATATCTCTCACTCCGTGAACATGTGGATGATCTGATGATCCTGGACTGTATGGATCCTGATGGAAACATGCTCCCGCCGGGTGATATTTCAAGTCTATTAATTCAACAAATAGAATTACTGTGATGAAATACCTTCGTTTGCTGAGCCGCGTCGTGGTCGGGGTGGTGTTCATTTTCAGTGGCTTTGTTAAAGCGCTGGATCCACTGGGCTCGGCCTATAAGTTTGCCGATTACTTTATGGCTTTTAAACTGGGATTTCTGGATTTTCTGACACTTCCCCTGGGAATCTTTCTCTCCGCTTTTGAACTGGTGCTTGGGATCACCTTGCTTCTGGGATATCGCAGGAAGACCATGTACCAGGTATTGATGTGGTTTATGTCCTTTTTTACCCTGCTTACCCTGATTCTTGCCATCTTTAATCCGGTCTCGGACTGCGGTTGCTTCGGCGATGCCCTGATCCTGACCAACTGGCAGACATTTTTTAAGAATGTGGTGCTTATGGTATTTGTGCTGTTCCTCTATGTTTCCAGGAAGGCAGATGCTGGCGGAGGTCCTGCAGTCGGAGAATGGATCGTTGTGGGAAGCTTCTTTGTCATGGCGTCCGCCTTCTCTGTCTGGAACTACCGGCATTTGCCCCTGATCGATTTCAGACCCTACGATGCTGGCACCGTCATCGGTGAAGAGATGAAGATTCCCGAGGGTGTGGCTGTGGATGAATATTCAACCACTTTAATCTACAGGAACAGGGCGACCGGGAAAGAGGATTCGTTCACCATGGAGAATTATCCGAAAGATACGGCTCAATGGGAATTCGTGACCAGCGAATCGAAGCTGGTGAAAAGGGGATATGAACCCCCGATCCATGATTTTGCGATTTTGGATGATTACGGGAACGATCTGGTGGATGCGATTCTCGCCGACCGGGAATACAGCATGATCATGCTAAGTTATGATCTGAGTGCTGCGGATGAGCAGGCCCTGTTCCGGGCAGGGGAATGGTTCCAGCTTCAGTCCTTTGCCGGCGACTTCTCTTTTTACGCCGTCACTGCATCCACCACCTCAGAGGTGGAGAGGATCTCTGCAGAGCTGGGACTGGGCTATCCCTTTCTGGCAGGGGATGATATTATGCTGAAGACCATTGTACGTTCCAATCCAGGTTTTATGCTGGTGAAAAATGGCACCATCCTGGCAAAATGGGGCTACAGGGATCTCCCTCTCCTGGAGCAGCTTTATCCGCAGTGGACCGAGTTGCTTGGAAACGCTTCGGCTCCTCAGGATGAAGAGACTCAGATGATGATGGAATCAGGGCTGCTGGACGGCTTCTCTTTTGATCTGGTCGAATTCGAACAGTTCACTCCGGAGTTGCTCTGGAAAGACGGGGCTGACAGGCGTGAAAGGGGAGTAAGTCTGGCCTTTGTCCTGGCCCTGCTCCTGCTGATGTTTATCTCGGGCCAATTCTACCCGGTGAAGTTATAAACAAGCGGAGCTCCTGAGCTTATTGAATATTTACTATTTTTAAATAAGAATCATTAACGACAAAATTGAAATGAGAAAGAAAATTGTTGCAGGAAACTGGAAAATGAATACCCTTCTGAAAGAGGGGATGGAACTGGCAAAAGCTGTTGAAAGACTGGAAAAAGAGAAGAGCAGTGATGCACTGCTGATAATAGCTCCTCCATATACCCATCTGAGCCGGGTGAATGATTTGATCGCTAATGTAAAGCTGTGTGCCCAGAACTGTGCGTCCGAGGAGTCCGGCGCCTATACCGGGGAGGTTTCTCCCGATATGCTTATTTCATCTGGGGTCGAATATGTCATTCTGGGACATTCTGAGAGACGGAGTTATTTCGGGGAGAAAAATGATCTTCTTAATAAGAAGATAAAACTGGCCATTTCAAAGGGTCTGAAAGCTATTTATTGTTGTGGAGAGGTCCTGGAGGAGCGTGAAAGCGGTACGCTTTTTGATGTGATCAGGGAGCAGGTCACGGTAGGGCTGTCTGGTTTGAACAAAGAAGAAATGAAGCAGGTGGTTTTGGCCTATGAGCCTGTCTGGGCCATTGGTACGGGGGTTGTAGCCACTCCCAAGCAGGCGCAGGAGATGCATAAATACATCAGGGATCTTCTGGTGGAGTTGTTCGACAGAGAGGTAGCTGAGAATATGACCATCCTGTACGGGGGAAGCTGTAATCCCACCAATGCAGCAGAACTTTTTGCCAATCCCGATGTGGATGGAGGCTTAATCGGGGGAGCTTCACTGAAGGCGGAAGACTTCCTGGCTATTGTTAACTCTTATTAAGTTTAAAAGCCTCTATGGCATTCCTTGAATTTGTTATACCGGCCAGATCGTGGAGCAAGGGTGATAAGGAGATTCTGTTCGCCAAGATGGGGCAGATCGGGTTCGAGGGATTCATAGAGGGTGATGACGATATCCAGGCTTACATTGAGGAGAAGCAATACAGGGAAGATCGCTTCAATCGGTTGTTGGATGAGCTGGCAGCCTTAAAGATAAAGGTCCAGTACCGTTTTCACCTTACGGAGGATCAGAACTGGAACCAGGAATGGGAGAAGAAATTCGACCCGGTGCTCATTGGTGAAAGGATACTGATCCGGGCCCCGTTTCATGATTCATCCAAGGACCGGTCCTGTACCATCATTATCGAACCAAAGATGTCCTTTGGGACCGGTCATCACTATACCACCAGGTTGATGATCAGGGAGATGGGAAACCATCAGCTGGAGGGAAAGCGGATTCTGGACATGGGGTGCGGAACTGGAGTGCTTGGGATCTATGCCTGCAAGATGGGCGCCGGGCGGGTACTGGGAGTGGACAATGATCAGTGGGCTTATGAAAATGCTCTGGAAAATGTAAGCAGGAACGGAACTTCAGCCATGGAAGTACGCCTGGGAGATGCCGGGACTCTTAAGGAGGAGATATTTGATCTGATTCTTGCAAATATCACGCGGAATACCCTGGTGCGTGACCTGAGGATCTATACCCGGCACCTGATCGCCGGGGGAGTGATGCTTCTGAGCGGTATTCTGGCGGAGGATGTGCAATATGTTCTCAATGAGGCATACAGGTGCAGGCTGGAACACCGTAATACCAGTGAGGAATCCAACTGGATATCCCTCACATTTACCAAGCCATGGAACACGGAAGGCTAACTATGAAAAAAACGGCCACCATCATCATTGTACTTCTTCTTCTTGGAAAACTGATTAATGCACAGTCCATCCGGGAGTTTTCCAGAGATACGGGGCTCTTTGTTTCAGAGTTGCTTACTTTCACCGGGGCTCACCTGGAGTCGGAGGAAATTATTGATTTTAAGAGATTTCTGAATGTTTTTGATTCTCTTTCCTATGAGCAGCAACTGGAGATTATCGATGTGTCCAACCTGCTGCTTAAGCGCAAGTGCAGACCGCGACCTCACTTCATCAACTACCAGAGGATCATGATGGAGTTTTTTACGGAAGGCAAGACTTCCCACGGATATGATTTGTGGCTGGAAGGAACTTCCCGGCTGCTGCGGAGCCCCGATGTATCGATCAGGGAGATTGATCAGTGGCTCTCCCTCTCTTTCTCCCTGCTGGACGAGAATATTGTGTTTGACTCGAATACCATTACCTGGAGGGTGGCCACACCATCATTTCAGTTTTATCTGGATGAGAAGATAAGGGTCCGTTTTGAGGACGTAACCCTGGCCTGTTATTCCGGCAGGGATTTTATTCAAATACGGGACGCCACCGGTTATATAGATCCCTTTGAACTTCACTGGTATGGGACGCATGGCATGGTAAGCTGGGAAAGGGTGGGTATGCCAGATAATGAAATGAATGCTGTTTTGGGTGACTTTCAGATAAATCTGAGAACGCCCGGCTATACGGCCGATTCTGCAAAACTGTATTACCCGGCACTGTTTGAAGGAATTGCTCTGGGAAAACTGGAAGACAAGGTGACACTTATCAAGGATCTTACATCCATTGTTTACCCGAAGTTCACTTCCTATAAAAGTTCCTACAGGATCGATGATTTTGTCCCGGGGATTAACTACCGGGGAGGCTTGAGTATTGAGGGCTCCAACCTGGTCGGATCATCGGTGGGAAAAGAGCCGGCAATGCTTGAAATATATGCCAGCGATACCCTGCGTCTGAGGTTCACCTCAGACAGGGTCTCCATGAATGGCAGGTTTATCAGGGCGCCACACTCTTCAGTCTCTATTTTTTTTGGAGAAGACTCGATCTTTCATCCTGACCTGGAACTCACTTTTGATGTTGCCAGGGACCAGTTGCGGCTGAATAAGTCGGAAGACTTCAAGTCACTGGGCCCCTATTCCAACTCGTATCATAAGCTGGATATGAATTTTGATGAGCTCAGCTGGAACAGGGGAGAATCCTTGATAAAGTTTCAGGCCCTGCAGGGAACTTCCGTTGGACGTGCCACCTTCGAGTCAAATACCTTCTTCGACTACGGATTCTATACAGGTTTGCAGGCCATGGATCTTGAACATCCGCTGGCTCAGCTTTATACCTATTCCAGGATGCTTGGAGGGGAGACTTTTGCACTGCCGAATTATGCGGGTTATATCGGATATCCTGAATACCAGGTTCGTCACCTGCTCATGAGTCTCACGAAAGACGGATTTGTCTACTACGATGACCAATCGAACCTTATTACCGTCCGCCAGAAGACCTTCGACTATATCTCGGCCTCCATGAAGCAAAGAGATTATGATGTGATCCGCTTCCTTTCAAGAACCGAAGGGACTTCCAATGCTCAGCTGGATCTCTTTACAAGGGATCTGACCATCTCGGGTGTCCCGGTCATTTTCCTGAGTGATTCACAGAATGTGAGATTGATTCCAACAGAGAACCGGATTGTTATGAAGCGAAACAGGTCTTTCCAGTTCGATGGCCTTGTGGATGCCGGACTGTTTCAGATTTCCGGAAAGAACTTTTTTTTCGACTACGAGAATTTCAAGATAGACATGCAGCGGATCGACTCACTCAAGATCTCGATCTACACGGATGAAGTGAACCAGTATGGCGAACCTATCCTGGCACGGATCGAGAACGCCATGGAGGAAATGACCGGGCAATTGCTGATCGATGATCCCAGGAATAAATCAGGTCTGGCGAATTATCCGCAATATCCCACCTTTACAAGTCTGGAGGGCTCCTATATCTATTTCGATGATATGAGTATTCAGAACGGGGTTTACCACAGGGAGGATTTCTATTTCCGGATGGAACCCTTCACCATCGATAGCCTGGATAATTTCAGTCCCGAAGCCATTGCTCCCAAGGGGACCTTTATCTCTGCCGGCATACTTCCTCCTATCGATCTGGAAATGACACTCAGGGACGATAACTCCCTGGGCTTTTATATGCAGACTCCGGAAGAGGGCATTGAGATTTACGGTGGGGTAGCGAAGCTCTACAGCGACCTTGAGATGAGCAGCGGGGGATTGCGCGGATATGGGACCATGGATTATTTAAGCTCTACCACCGAGTCGGATTTGTTTATGATGCACCCCGACTCCATGATGGCACGTTCCAGGCATTTTCTGCTTCGGGAACATCAAGAGGCCACAGAATATCCCTATGTGGAGAACCGTGAAGCTGATCTGAAATTGTTTCCGGAGGAGAACCTGCTTGAAATATCCAGAGTGGAAGAGGTGTTTAAAGTATTCAAAGACAGCGTTTTTCATGGTGGGGATCTGGCACTCAGCCCATCCGGTCTGACCGGAAACGGGGTGATCGGGTTTCCGGATGCGCGTTTAGAATCGGATTTATTCCGTTACAGTTCCAGAACAATCCGGGCCGACTCCTGTGGTGTGAAGCTGACGGCCGGTTCCTTTGATGAGTTTCCGTTCCTGACGAATGATGTACAGGTATTTGTGGACCTGGATCAGCGGAAGGGAGAGTTCATGGCCAATGGAGATGCCACCTTAATAGAATTGCCATACAACCTGTATCAAACCCGCCTGGATAAGATGACCTGGTATATGGATGAGGATCAGGTTGCCATGTCGCAGGAAAAACTCTTGCCTGAGAACCACGTGGATATCGGCATTGATTCTCTGATCACCGACGGACCCACCTATACCTCCACACATCCCCTTCAGGACAGTCTGAATTTCGTCTCCCCCCAGGCAGTCTATAATTACCGGTCGAGGCTGTTGCATGCATCCGGAGTTCCGTTCATCGAGGTGGGGGATGCCTATGTATTTCCTCACGAAAAAGAACTGGATGTCGGATACAGGGCCACCATGAGCCAGCTTGAGAATGCCAGGATTCTGGCCAGCAAGAACATGAGGCAGTACCAGATCTATAATGCATCCGTTGCAGTGAACGGAGCGAAGGACTATAAGGCTTCAGGATACTATGATTATCTGGATGCCTTCGGGAACGCTTATCAGGTTTATTTTGATAAGATCTGGGTCGATACCTCCATCCTTACCCTGGCGACCGGGACTGTGGCTGAGGATGCCCCATTTATGTTAAGTCCTTATTTTGACTTTCAGGGAGAGGTTCAACTTTCTGTAGATACCTTGTTTCTCTCCTTTGATGGGGGAGTCAGGCTGGTTCATGAATGTGATCTGGGCAAGTCCTGGTTGCGTTTCAACGCAGCCATTGATCCTGCAAATATCCGCATTCCTGTACCTGCACAGATGCAGAACACCGATCTGAATAAGATATTTTCAGGCACCATGATAACCAGGGATTCCACCCATATATACTCTACTTTCCTTTCAGGGAGGAAAGATTACTTTGATGCCAGTATTAGCTCGGCTTATGGGGAGCTGATCTATGATCCGGACCGGGAGGACTATGTAATTTCCACTCCAGAGAAACTGGCGGACCAGAGCTGGCCCGGCCAATACCTGAGACTGGAAACGGAGAGTTGCCAGGTTTACGGGGAAGGTCCTGTAAATCTGAATCTGGAATTTGGACAGGTGAAGATGGTTTCGACGGGGAACACCACGCACAGGATCAGCGAAGGAGAATTCGGGGCGCGCCTGGTCCTGGGTATGGACTTCCCCTTCTCCACGGAGGCTCTGCGGGTGATGGGAGCAGAAATCGACAGCCTGCCCCAGCTTGATCCGGTGGATCTGACGGATCCGTTTTACCAGCTGGCCATGAAAGACCTGCTTGGCAGGGATCTGGCAAGCGAACTGGAGAAGCAGATGGGGCTCTATGGTGCCTATGAAGAGATTCCGCCCCGGTGGAAGCATACGATTTTCTTCAGCGATCTGCCTCTTACATGGAACCAGGACTCCCACTCCTTCCGCTACAAGGGAATGGTGGGAATAGGAAATATTGGAGATATCCAGGTGAATAAAAAGCTTGAGGCTTATGTGGAACTTGTGGAGAGAGGCTCAGGTGACCTCTTCGATATCTACCTGAGAGCCGACGATAATACCTGGTATTATATTGCCTATTCTCCGGGCGGTCTCCAGGTACTCTCCTCCAACCGCAGTTTTAATCAAATCGTTTTTGATCTCAAAGCCGGGGACAGAAGGGTCAAAGGAAAGGTCGGGCAGGCTCCGTATGTATACAGTCTGGCCGCGAGGAGAAGACTGGATTTGTTTATCGACCGTTTCCTGAGCTTTGAGGAATAGGGCTCAGGCGACAGTTTCTCCCGACCGGCTGCCCAGTTCTATAACATCCAGATTCCCCACGCGTCCCTTTTCTATTTCAAAACGGACCAGGGTCCGTACCTGGTGAAGGCCGTTTCGTCCTGCCGCACCGGGATTGATATGCAGGAAGCCGTTTTTCCTGTCGGGCATGACCTTGAGGATATGGGAATGTCCTGTGATAAAGAGTCCGGGTGGCCGGATAAATATTTCTGGTTTTACGCGGGTATCATAGTTCCCGGGATACCCTCCGATGTGTGTCATCCAGATATCCAGTCCCTCACGAATCTGACGCTGGTGACCCGGAACTCTGGAACGGATGGCACTGCCGTCAATATTCCCGTATACGGCAAGCACAGGAGCAATACGACGGAGCCGGCTTACAACCTCAAAATCACCGATATCCCCGGCATGCCAGATTTCATCACACATAGAAAAATACTCTGCAATCTTTGGATCGTAGAAGCCATGAGTATCTGAAAGAACACCTATTCTGAACACGGGTGATGGGTTTGGCCGCTTAAATTACTACTTTAGTTTTAAAATTCAGGAATGCACCTCTTTTATAATCCACATATCCGCGGAGACATTTTCGAACTGGAGGAACAGGAGTCAAAACATGCCATTCGGGTACTCCGGCTAAGCCGGGGCGACGGGGTAATCCTGGTAGATGGAAAGGGAGGCTGGTATGAGGCAGTGATTGTTGAGGATCATCCCAAACATTGCAAGTTAGAGATACGTTCACATAACCCGGACTTCCGGCCGCTGCCTTATTCCCTTCATCTGGCAGTGGCACCCACCAAGAACCTGGACCGTTTTGAGTGGTTCCTTGAAAAAGCCACCGAGATTGGCATTAGTCAGATTACTCCTTTGATTTGTCAGAGAAGCGAAAGAAGAGCATTAAAACCGGAACGTCTTGAGAAAATCCTGGTTTCGGCCATGAAGCAGTCACTGAGGGCATATAAGCCTGTATTGAATGAAGCTGTAAGCCTGGAGAAGTTTCTGAAAACAGATCGCCGGGGAATCCTGGGGATTGCCCACTGCTACCCCCTTGAGCGACGAAGCATCCATGAACTGTTGCCTTCGGAAGCCTGTACTTTTTTAATCGGACCCGAGGGAGATTTCACCGAAGAGGAGGTAAGTCAGGCGCTTCAGGCCGCTTATCTGCCCTTTCACCTGGGAGAGTCCAGGTTGCGCACTGAAACGGCAGCCCTCTTGATCACCGCCGCCGTTTCCCTCCGTCACATATAAAAAAAGGGCCCGTAAGGGCCCTCTTCAGATTTTCTCTAAAATGGATTTCACCAGATCTTCCCCGGGGTCGAAATTCAGGGGTCTCAGCAGGTTCTCCAGGTACTGGTCTTCAAGACCGGGATCCAGCAAGACCGGGATTGTGGACGATGCATTCTGCTCATCAAATCCATCCACCCGGTGAAACAGGGTAGATATTTTTACCATAGGCATTTTTTATTGGGTTTTCTCTATAAAAACGCCTAAGATTCAGGAATATTGTAAGCAGGTCTGAAAGTTTCTCAATAAACGGTCAGCGAGAGCTTCTTTTCGTCGATAAGCTTGCGGAGATTGATCAGGGCATACCTCATTCTTCCCAGGGCCGTATTGATGCTCACATCGGTCTGATCGGCAATCTCCTTGAAACTGAGTCCGCCATAGTGACGCAGAAGAACCACCTCTCTCTGGTCGTCCGGCAGTTCATTGATAAGTGCTCTGATCTCTGATTTGATCTGGCTGTGAATAATCAGCTCCTCGATGTTGTCGTCGGAGAGTTTTTTACTGTTGAAAAGGTCCACCTCTGAATCATCATTGGAAATGGCATTCATCTGCTTCTCTTTCCTGAAATGATCAATAATCAGATTATGGGCAATACGTATGACCCAGGAGAGGAATTTTCCGTTATCCTTATACTTGCCGGCTCTGAGCGACTGAATTACCTTGATGAAGGTTTCCTGGAAAAGATCTTCGGCCAGCGGATGATTCTTAATGGTAAGCAGGATATAGGTATAAACCTTGCTTCGGTGCCTGTTGATTAAGATTTCAATTGCTGAATGATCACCTTTAATATAAGCCTGAACCAGTTGCTGGTCGCTTGTTATACTTTCTTTCAAAACGCTTGTTTCTATTGGTTTAGCGTAAAGGTGTATCGATAGGCAGACTGTTTTTAATGAATGATTAACGATGCAAGTAAGTAAAAATAATTCTTTCTGCAAAATATAGTATTTTTGCGCCATAATCATAGCAGCCATAGAAGAGCAGGAAATACATATACGGGGGGCCAGGGTACATAACCTGAAAAACGTGGAAATCAGGATCCCCAGGGACCAACTGGTAGTTATTACCGGTCTGTCGGGTTCTGGCAAAAGCTCCCTGGCTTTCGATACCTTATATGCGGAGGGCCAGAGAAGGTATGTGGAGAGCCTCTCCGCCTATGCCAGGCAATTCCTGGGACGCATCGATAAGCCTGATGTCGATTTTATCCACGGGATTCCTCCTGCAGTGGCGCTTGAGCAACGGGTCAATTCCCGGAATCCCCGCTCCACCGTGGGTACTTCCACAGAGATTTATGATTATATAAAATTGTTGTATGCCCGGATTGGCAAAACCTATTCTCCCGTTTCCGGCAGGATCGTTAAGAGGCATTCGGTCAGCGATGTGGTCGATTACATCCTGAAACAGGAGGAGGGAAAGCGTCTCGTGATGCTTTCAACAGTCTGCCTGAATCAGGAAAAGGAGCTGGATTACCAGCTCGATATCTTTATTCAGCAAGGGATGACCCGGGCCAGGGTGGAAGAGAAGATTGTTGAACTGGAATCGCTGAAGGGTAAAAAGACCAATCATGCTTTTTTCCTGCTTCACCTGGTGGTTGACAGGATCGTGGTTCAGAAAGATGAGGAGTCGGTGAGCCGTTTTGGAGATTCGGCACAGACAGCTCTTCAGCTTGGTCATGGACACTGCATTCTCTGGGACCCTGAAACAAAGCGTAGCGAAGAGTTCTCCACCAGGTTTGAGGCCGACGGAATGGAATTTGAGGAACCCTCGGAACACCTTTTCAGCTTTAACAACCCCGTTGGAGCCTGTCCGGCTTGTGAAGGCTACGGAAAGGTGATGGGGATCGATAAAGAACTTGTAATCCCCGACAGGAAGCTGTCTGTATATGAGGATGCGGTGGTATGCTGGAGAGGTGAGAAGATGAAGAAGTGGAAGGAAAAGCTGATTTTGAAAGCTGAGCAGCTGGATTTCCCCATTCATACTCCTTATTACCAGCTCACTGAGGATCAGCGTAAAGTGCTCTGGGATGGAAATCGTTCCTTTAAAGGCATCCATCGTTTCTTTGAACACCTGGAGGAGAAGAAGTACAAGATCCAGTACCGGGTGATGCTCTCCCGCTACCGGGGCAAGACGGTCTGTCCGGAGTGCCGGGGAAGCAGACTGCGTAAAGAGGCAATGTATGTGAAGCTGGCTGGGAAAACGATCAGCGACCTGGTTCTTATGCCCATTTCGCAGCTTCAGCAGTTTTTTAATCACCCTAAACTGAGCAGGAAGGAGCTTGAAGTATCTGAAAGACTGCTGACGGAGATCAGCAGCAGGCTCACTTTTATGAACAATGTGGGGCTGGGTTACCTGACCCTGAACCGCCTCTCATCGACCTTATCCGGGGGCGAAAGCCAGCGGATCAACCTGGCTACTTCGCTGGGAAGCAGCCTGGTGGGATCGCTCTATATTCTGGATGAACCCAGCATCGGACTTCATTCGCGCGATACCCGGCAACTGATCGGAGTCCTGCGGGAGTTGCAGCAACTGGGAAACAGTGTGGTCATTGTGGAGCATGATGAAGAGATTATCCGTTCGGCCGACCATATTATTGATATGGGACCCCTTGCCGGCAGGAACGGGGGTAAGGTGGTGTTTCAGGGCAACCACCAGGATTTACTGAAAGAAAAGAAGAGCCTTACTGCCAGGTATTTGAACGGTTTGGATAAGATAGCCATACCCCCTCAGAGGCGGAAATGGAATAACTACCTCGAAATCAAAGGAGCCAGGGAAAATAATTTGAAAGCGATCGATGTGAAGTTCCCCCTGAATATCTTTACCGTGATCACCGGAGTAAGCGGCTCGGGGAAGTCGAGCCTGGTAAGCCGCATTCTCTATCCTGCCCTGAACAAGCATTTTAATGGCTCCGGGGAAAAAGCGGGAAAACACGACCTTCTTACCGGCGATCTGCACCTGCTGGACCGGGTGGAGTTTGTCAACCAGAATCCCATTGGAAAATCCTCCCGTTCCAATCCGGTCACCTATCTGAAGGCTTTTGACGAAATCAGAAAACTTTTTGCAGTCCAACAGGCTTCAAAAATACATGGATATAATGCTTCGCATTTCTCCTTCAATATTGACGGAGGAAGGTGTGAAGAGTGCCAGGGCGAGGGAGAGATCAAGGTGGAGATGCAGTTTATGGCAGATGTTCGTCTGGTATGCGAGAGTTGCCAGGGCAGGCGCTTCAAGGAGGAGATCCTCCAGGTGAAGTACAGGGAAAAAAGTATTTATGACCTTCTGGAGATGACCATTAATGAAGCCATCGAATTTTTCAATCAGGCTTCAGGATCCACCGAGAAGAGAATCATTAAAAAGCTTAATCCACTGCAGCAGGTTGGACTGGGCTATGTGAAGCTTGGTCAGTCGTCCAGTACCCTTAGCGGTGGCGAGAGTCAGCGCATCAAACTGGCTTACTTCCTGAGCAAGGAGTCCAGCGAAGAGAAGATCCTGTTCATTTTTGATGAGCCTACCACCGGACTTCATATGCACGATATATCCCTCCTGCTTCGTTCTCTGGAGTCACTGCTCAAAAAGGGGCATACGGTCCTGGTTATAGAGCATAATCTGGAAGTAATCAAATATGCCGACTGGATCATCGACCTGGGACCCGAAGGGGGTGACCGGGGCGGATCGGTCGTATATGAAGGAGTTCCGGAGAACATCCCCGAAAAAGCTTCCCATACCGGAGCCTACCTGAAGTCTAAACTGAACTAGAAGAAATAGTAGATGGCAGCCAGGATTCTCAGATTATCGGCACGGCTTGTTTCTGCGGGGATATAAAATTCATCATAGTTTTCTCCATAGGCTGCAGAGGTATATTCCACCTCCATGGCTAATCTGACCTTCCCGGCATTATAGATAACACGGGGAGCGATCCTGTAAAGGCTTCGGATATTTGTGGCCCTGCCATAAACGGCCGTCGGGAACAGGATGCTCTCTTTGCTTCCGTTATTGCTGGTGAGTCCGCCGAAAATACCCACCTGAGGGTTCCCGTTACTATGTAACTCTCCCCAGAATGTCATGCTTCTAAGGGGGGAGTAGGAGCGCTCCCCGGTGGTAATATCATTAATTCCGGTGATGGCAAAACCACTGATGGCCAGCACGTCTGAGATATTCTCCCCATAGCGGACCTGCAATTTGGCAGTAAGTGGGCCGGTCACCACTTTTGTAAAGGCCATGGCGGTAAGACCTCCGACCTTCTCGTCGACCCGGTAGCTCACCCCGCTCAGCGATGTACTGGACAGGCGTGGCACAATGGTCTTATAGGCGGCGCCCGCACCAGCCAGGAAGCTCACTTTTGATTCATGGCCGGCAGCGAAATGAACCTGCAGGTGCATATCTGGTACCGCACTGTTTCTGAGATACTCGGAGCTTGCCCCGTTTTCCCCCAGGGAAGTAAAGTCGCGCTGGGAAAGAGCGGCAGCTAGGAAACTTAGTCCGCCTGTCTGATAGGTGACCCTGAGCTGGGGATTCCGGGCAAAGGACTGGAGCGGGGTTCCCGTATTGAAGGAGACGGTCCCCGGGAAACAGCTGTTTACGAAGAGCGGGTTCCAGAACTGGCCCGCCAAAACTTCCAGATGCTCCCAGTTGAGTTTGATAAGAGCGTGACGAAGCCTGAGAAGGTTTATATTGTCGTTGGCCTGGGCAAAGAAATCCCCTTCAATCAGGCCGGAGGTTTTCGCCCCGAAAGCGTCGGGCCCGGTGATTTTTCCGCTCAGCCGGGACTGGATGGCCAGAAAGTTGAAATTGGCTTTCCCGTTGATATCATTTCCCGCTTCATCCCGATCCAGGGGGGAGGGCCACAGCAGGAAGTGTCCCTCCCTGGCTGCGACGGTCTGTCTGGAATCCCAGAAGAAATCGTTTTTTACAAATCCGGATAATTTGATGCCAAATGCAGCTTCTTCCTTTTCCTGGGCGTTCACGGCCAGGGTGGTGAGAAGAGCCATCGCGATAAGGGTATATCGTTTCATGCTGTCAGGTTTAGTTATTTGCTTGATATCTCTTTTTTCGGAGGGAACATTTTTTGAATCAGGTTTCGTTTTTTCACAGGCCTGCCAAGCAGTTTATTCAGGTTGTTTTCGGCATCCAGGTTCCGGTCCCACAAATCGATGGCTTGTTCATATTGTGTCACAGCTTCGGTATAGTCTTTCCGGATACGGTTTACCAGACCCAGGTTGGTGTAACAAACTGAAAGTCTTCTCTGGTTCTCAAGCAGGGCATTGCTGATCTCTTTCACCCTGTTATCGAGGTATTTATCCGCCTGGCCCGTATGTCTTTGCTCCATTCCCTGCATGAATTCTTCCCCGATCATCTGCCTGATTTCTTCTTCCTCTTTTCCTTCGAAACGTTCGTTCCATCCCCGGTAGATGTCCATGGCTGTCCGGATGTTGGTTTCTGCCATGGACACCAGGGAGTCGGGCGGCAGGTCCGTGAAGGGATTTACCGCATCCGGTATACTGTCCCGGTAGAGGGCAATGGTCAGCAGGGCAGCGGCTCTGTTGTTATGCAGGACTCCCAGTTCAAATGATCCGGCATAATGCGGGGTTTCCCGGTAGATGGCGGCGATGGAGTCCAGCAGAACGAAAATACGGAAGTAGTCGCCCGACCGGGCATCGCTGTCATATTGTTCGTAAAGCTCTCTGGCATGAAGGATCCTCGGATCCACATTGCGGTTCAGGTTCCCATAGTAGGCCCGGGCCACAAGGATCCCAGCCACCACAATGACGGCCATGATCCCAACGAGCCTGCCAGTGGAGCGTTGAGCAGCAGCGTTCATCTTTTGTTAACTATGAACCTGTTCGATAAGGAACTTCCTGATCTCAATGGGTGTTTCTTTGGTCATTCGTGATACAATGATATGTACGATGATGGCCAGCGGAGCACCGAACCAGGCAAAATACCAGGCTTCGAGCCAGTAAGAAATGAATTCGTGAGCTGGAAGAGTTACTCCCGATTTTCCTGCAATAAAATAGGTAATGGCTATGATGGACACGGTCCCGCCGGTAATCAGACCGGCAATGGCACCCGACCTGTTGGATCCGCTCCACCAGATTCCCAGCAGGAAAAGAGGGAATATGGTACAGCCGGCCAGTGAGAATGCTACGGCTACGAGCTGACCGATCAGTGCAAAATTCTTCAGAGCAATCAGGGTGACGATAATGGCCATCAGTATGGTCCCAAGCCGAGCGTAAAGCAGCTGTTTCCCGGGACTTGCCTGAGGATTGATCACTTTTACATAGAGGTCGTGGGCAAAGGCTGAAGAACCCGCCACCAGCAGCCCCGATACCGTAGAGAAGGCGGCAGATACACCTCCGGCAGCCAGAAGTCCCACAATCAGCGGATGAACATTACCGAGCTGGGCCGTGTAGACCACAATGGCATCTTTGGCCAGCGTTCCCACTTCAGGGTGTGCGGAAAGGATCTTGCCAAAGGCGGCGTAAGCCGGTGCACTCCAGTAGAGAATGCAGATAAAGAAAAGTCCCCAGACCACCGACCATCTGGCATCCTTTGCCTTGGGTACCACGTAAAACCTCTGGATTACATGGGGAAGGCCGGCTGTCCCGATCATCAGGGAAAAGGCAATGGCGATCCACTGGAAAAAGGTTTTACCGGTGGCCGGATCCCAGGGCATGGCAAATTCAGGCACAGGAACCACGGCATAATCATGGCCCAGGGAGTTAATCAGTGCCTTGGTCTCGTTGACGGGCAGGCCTGTGATGGCATCGGAGACCACCGATCCGTACCCAATCTGAGGCAGCAGCCAGAAATAGTCAAACTTGGCGGTCAGAATAAAGAGAGGGATCAGGAAAGAAATAATAATGATGACATACTGGATCTGCATATTCTTGGTGACTCCCAGCATCCCGGATATCAGGGTATAGGTCAGCACTACAGTACCACCAATGATCACAGCCAGAGGATACTGGATTCCCAGGATCCACTTGAACATCAGACCGATTCCGCCAAACTGCCCCACACAGTATGAGATGGATATCAGGATGGCAATAATGGCACCAACGGCCCGAAGGCTTTTTGAATAGTAGCGGTCACCAATAAAATCGGCTGCGGTATATTTTCCGTATTTCCGTATCTGACCGGCCATCATGATCAGCAATAATACATAGCCGCCGGTCCAACCCACCACATAGGAGAGGCCATGGTATCCTGAACCGTACATCAGAGCAGCCATTCCCAGAAACGAAGCGGCACTCATCCAGTTGGAGGCAATGGCCATCCCCGAACCAACTTTGGAAATGCCTCGTCCGGCCGCATAAAAATCGGTGGTGTCCTTGGCACGGAAGATAATTCCCACCAAAACGAACAGGATCAGTATGGTTATTAAAATAATGGCAGGTCCAACCTTAAATCCGCCTTCCAGCTGTGTGGCAGCTGTAGCTGCCTGAAGCAGGGCAGGAAAGGAGAGCAAAACAAGGGGTAATATAATTTTTTTCATGTTTGGAATCTTTTTTAAATGAATACCGGTTGATCAGTCTTCTACACCGTACCTTTTGTTATACATATCTGTTCTTACACAGTAGAGCCAGCATAAGCCCACAAAAAGTATCAACAGAAATACTGCGGTATAGAAGTAATGGAAGGGAAAACCCAGAAATTTTGTATCTGTGAGGGCCGACCTGTTGTGTATCAGGTAGAGTCCCATGGTTTCCACCATCCGTTCCCTGCCGGTATCTTCAAAAGATTCCATCAGTGCGGATTTTACTTCGAGAGGTGCGATCCTGGAACGCACATCCAGTTCATTGAGAGCAAAGAGTTCTGCCAGAACAGGGATGAGTTCATCTTTCATGGCCACGTAGGCTTCATCCGATATATCGGTAATGGATCCGGCATAAGATTCAAAATCTGATAAAGTCATCTTCAGATCCTCTTTCTGATCTGATATCTGGAAGGCAAAATGACTCAAAGCTTGATTCAGGAGCAGTTTATCACCGGGATCCAGGGCTATTTTTCCCAGTACAGAAAGCACCGCCTGTCCGGCTTCCTGGTAATCTGACACAGTAGCTGTTCCGGCTTCAATGGCCTGCCAGCTTGATTCAAACTGGGTATAGGAAGGTTCCGGAACTGGTTTTTCCAGGATTTTCAAAAGGATCTGGAAACCAAAGATGGCCACAGCCCATATTAAAACGAGCTGTACCACCATGTTTCTGTTATGTCTGGCACTTTCAGTGCTGGGCTTGAAGAAACTCATGTGATAATCATTCTCTGAGGGATTCATAGGAAAGTTGGGGTGTTAGTTAGAAAGTTGTTGGCTTGGTAAAATGGATTGCTGGTTTATGCAGTGACAATATAAAAAAAAAGGTTGACCGTTTCCGCGGTCAACCCTCATTCAGGTAATTTTTTTTAAAGCATTTGTGGCGCAATGTCAGTCATCTTTGGATCCGAACATGATGGCCACACAACCCTCCTCCGGTTCATCCACATTTCCTTCAGGAACAGGCACTTTGACCATGATCTTCAGTTGCTGACTCGATTCCAGGTTAAAATCCCATTTCCAGTCATAGTCATTCAGGCTGTTGTCATAAAGAACTTTGCCGTTTCTTGTATCGAGTACCTTGAATTCAACAAGCTCCAGGTTATTCGCACCACACACGCCGATCCTGTATTCCCTGTCCGAATAGAAGGTCTTGTAAAGCTCCGCTTCTTCACCTTCGATCAACAGGGCAGCATGGTAATTTCCGTCATGCTGATAAGGTTCGAGGCTGGCCTTGCAGGTATTTTTGGCGAACTGTTTGCACTGTGCATTCATTGCTACTGGCAAAAAGATCATGCAAGCAAGCAGGGATATAAAGAGTATGCCTTTCTTCGTCATGATATATGGTGTTAAGATATATAGCTACTTCTTAGTTCAATAACTTTTTCCTTCAACTCAGTAAAAACCCGTTGAGTGACCTTATAAGATGATTCTGACTTGATCGTGGTTATGTTGGTTTCAGGATCTTCAACGGTGGTGATCTCACCCTGGTTCATGGTGATTTTATCGAAGATGCTCTTAAGTGCTTTCACATCTTCCAGGACCTCCTGAGCATCTTTATCTTCCGGTGAAGATTCCAGCAGG
The DNA here is from genome assembly GCA_029210725.1 of Bacteroidales bacterium. Lineage (NCBI taxonomy): Bacteria > Pseudomonadati > Bacteroidota > Bacteroidia > Bacteroidales > Bacteroidales bacterium. The sequence goes on from JARGFM010000014.1 coordinate 76,698, forward strand.
TTGACCATGATATCCAGCGATAGTTTCTGATCTACGATACGTTCAACCAGTTTATTACCATCCAAGTCATTTTCATTTACCAGGCTGGTGGCAATGTAAAGCCCTTCCACCCATCCTCCGACCAGGATCACCGATGCAGTTCCTTCCAGATCATTCTCTTCAAGAAAGGAGCTGGAGTTCATCAGTGTCTCGGAGATGATATCGATGATGGCATCCCGGTTATTGATTTGCTCCTCCAGCCGTGTCACTGTCTCTTCGTCGATGGCATCGAGGATATTTAGCCCGTCTGCCATCTCCTTGGCCGCCCCGATATAGTCCAGAGTTGCCTGGCTCTGGTCGAAGAGGCTGGCATAGCTTAAGTCTGTAGAGTAAATCCCCAGGTTCAGCGCTTTGCTTTTGGAGGTGATGTACCTGGAGGTATTGGAAGTCGGATTCATTAACTCCTCATTGTACTCCGCCCCGGCATTTTTTATTAACATGGCAGTCTCCAGAGGGGAAGGAAGTGAATAGAAGATCCTCTTTGCTGTATTCAACTGTTTCTGAGTTTCTGCATCAAGCGTACCAGTGGCTTCAAATTCCCCGGAGCCATCACCTTCACTTTTTGGTCCCCGCTTACATCCGCTCAGAAAAAGTCCGAGGGCGACCAGGAAAAGAAGGAAGAATCTACCCGATGATAATAGGTTACGGTTCATAGCTTAGTGGTTTTATTTGCAGGGTTGTTTTTCTTTGTTAGAAGCATGCTTATTAAGTAAAAATAATACTTTTTTGATATATAACCGGAGCTTTTGCCATAGTAAATGTACGTAAAAGTTAGGTCAGGGTTTCTTCTTCTTATTAACATAGCGGCAAATCTGGCGAATGCCACATGTATCACAGGCCGGATTGCGTGCGGTACAGACATAACGGCCATGAAGGATCAGCCAGTGGTGAGCCAGCGGAATCTTATCTTCGGGAATGTACCTGACAAGTTGCATCTCGGCTTCATAGGGGTTCCTGGCCCTGCGGGTGAGTCCGATTCGCGCCGCTACCCGGAAGACATGCGTATCCACAGCCATGGCCGGTTTCCGGAAAACCACAGAGAGTATCACATTGGCCGTTTTGCGTCCCACACCGGGCAATTCCTGCAGTTCTTCCAGGGTATCGGGGACCATTCCCCGGAACTTCTGATCCAGCACGCGGGCCATTCCCAGCAGGTGCCTGGCTTTGTTGTTGGGGTAGGAACAAGTCTTTATTAACTCCAGTACCTGCTCCTGCCTGGCAGCCGCCAGGGATGCCGCATCGGGAAAGATTCTGAAGAAGGAGGGGGTAATCAGATTGACCCGCTTATCGGTACACTGGGCAGAGAGGATGACCGCCACCAGGAGTTCATAGGGATCCGAATATTCCAGTTCGGTTTCTGCCACCGGCATCTCCCTGAAAAAATAGTCGATCACTTTTTCAAATCTCTCCGCTGTTTTCACAAGGACAATATTAATAAAACTTTAGTTTTGCTCCTTACTCCTTACAGTTTGGAAGGTAGTTTGCTAATTTGCTAATAATTGTTTAAGTTTGCATCCGATTGTAAGCTACATGGCATTCAGAAGTACCGTATATTATTTTTACTTTTTTACCTGCAGATAGCTGGTCGGGACTCTTTTATGCTTGCGATACCCGGCTGTTGAGTCGGGTTTTTTGTTTTAGACCAATGAAGAAAATAGCGATACAGGGCGGTTATGGGGCATTCCACGAGATTGCTGCGCATCATTATTTTGAAAATGAGGAGATAGATATTCTTCCCAGAAATACTTTCAGGGATATGGTGAGCACTTTGAAAGATCAGCAATGTGATTTTGGAATCATGGCCATAGAAAATTCACTGGCAGGCAGTATTATCCCCAACTACAACCTGATTATCAACACCAGCATGCATATTACCGGGGAGATCTACCTGAGAATAAAACAGAACCTCGTGGCCCTTCCGGGTGTGAATATTTCGGAGATCAGGGAGGTCTATTCCCATCCCATGGCCATATTGCAGTGCCAGGACTTTTTTGATAAGCACCCCCACATCCGCCTGATCGAAAGTATGGATACGGCCCTGAGTGCGAAGGAGGTTGCCGATACGGGAGCCAGGGACCTGGGAGCTATATCCAGCAGGCTGGCAGCTGAAAAATATGGATTGGAGATCATTGCCGGGAGCATCGAGACCAATAAAATGAACTATACCCGCTTCCTGATCCTTTCAGAGAACGGAACGCGTACGCCGCCGGGGGAGGTAAATAAGGCCTCCGTTTTCTTTACCGTTGCGCATAAATTCGGATCCCTTTCAAAGATCCTATCCATCCTGTCCTATTATGAGATCAACCTGGCCAAAATACAGTCCATGCCCATAGTTGGAAAGGATTGGGAATACATGTTCTTTGTGGATGTGGAGATAAATGATTACGATATGTATAAAAGATCCCTGGAGGCCATCGGACCCTTTACCCCGTCCATTGGAATCCTGGGTGAATATAGAAAAGGAAAAACAGTCATTGAATAAGCAGGAATTATGGTAGTTGATGTAGCGCTTGAACCCATTTCCTTGGATGGGGAAATATTTAAAAAGCCTGTGATTATGGCAGGCCCCTGTAGTGCAGAAACCGAGGAGCAGTTGATGAACACAGCAGTTCCCCTGGCAGAAATGGGAATTAAGATATTCAGGGCAGGAATATGGAAACCCCGTACCAGGCCCAATGCCTTTGAAGGAGTTGGTTCCATTGGATTAAAATGGTTACAGACGGTAAAGCGGGAAACCGGAATGCTGGTTGCAACCGAGGTGGCCAATGTAAAGCATGTATATGAAGCCCTGAAGTTCGGAGTGGATATCATCTGGATCGGAGCCCGTACATCGGCAAATCCCTTTGCAGTCCAGGATATTGCCGACTCCCTTCGCGGAGTGAATATTCCGGTAATGATCAAGAATCCTGTAAATCCGGATGTGGATCTCTGGATCGGAGCTATTGAACGGATCAACAACGCGGGTATTAAACAAATGGCTGCCATACACCGGGGGTTTTCCAGCTATGACAAAACCCTGTATCGGAATGTTCCCCAGTGGCAGGTGCCCATTGAATTGCGCAGGAGGATCCCGGAGATGCCCATCATCACAGATCCCAGTCACATCTGCGGAAACCGGGAATTTCTGTATGATATCTCCCAGAAGGCGATGGATCTGAACTTCGACGGACTGATCATCGAAACGCACTGCAATCCGGATAAGGCCCTGAGCGATGCGAAGCAGCAGGTAACCCCCGACGGATTGAAACAGATCCTCGACCGTCTGGTATTCCGGGATCCGGAGGTCAACGAGGAGTTAATGCTTACCCTGGCCGAACTGCGCGATCAAATCGATAAGCTGGACGACAGGATCATTAATCTGCTGGAGGAGAGAATGGGAATTTCAGAGAAGATCGGAAGCTATAAGAAGGATAATAATATTACCATTCTGCAGACCAAACGATGGGATGATATGTTGAAAACCAGGTTAAAACTTGGTGACAGAAAAGGGCTTAGTGAAGAGTTTATTATTAAATTGTACCGTTCCATTCACCAGGAGTCTATCAATCACCAGACCAGGGTGATGAACCAAGAGTAAGATCATGCATCAGCTAAGACTGACCACATCCGGAGGGGCCTCCGAGATCCTTGTTGGAGAGCTTCTTTCTTCCCGGCTTCAGGCGCTGGAGATGGAACCCATTTTGCTGATAGATGAGCTTGTGCTGCTTCATCACCACGATATTTTTGAGCCTTACAGGTCGCTTACCATTCCTTCCGGAGAGTCGCACAAGACCCTGCAAAGCGTGGAGGCCATCTACAGGCAGCTGGTGACTCTGGAGGCCGACCGCTCCACACTGATGATTGGGGTGGGGGGTGGATTGGCCACGGACGTGGCTGGTTTTGTGGCTTCCACTTTTCTTAGAGGAATGCCTTTTGGATTTATCTCCACCACTCTGCTGGGTCAGGTGGATGCCAGCATAGGAGGCAAGAACGGGGTGAATCTCGATGGCTATAAGAACATGATTGGAAATATCCGGCAACCTTCTTTTGTGTGGTGCGACCTTTCCCTGCTGACCAGCCTGGAAACCAGGCAGTATGTCTCCGGGATTGCCGAAGTGATCAAATACGGACTTATCCGGGATATCCGGTTTCTGGACTACCTCGGGGAGCATATGGAAGCCCTGCTGGGCCAGAAGGGAGAAGTGCTTGAACATGTGGTGAGTACTTCAGTTACTATAAAAAGTGAGGTGGTTCAGAAGGATGAACGAGAATCTGGTCTGCGGAAGATTCTTAATTTCGGGCATACCTTCGGGCATGCCATTGAGCGTCACAAGGGCGTATTGCACGGCGAAGCGGTGGGGGTGGGGATGATCCTGGCAGCCAGGCTTTCTCACCTGCAGGGCCTGCTGTCGGCGCCGGAGGTGGACCGGGTCGAGCAGATGGTTCTTTCGGCCGGACTGCCTGCCCGCATGAAGCTGGATCCTGGTGAAATCTACGAGAATATCAGGAAGGACAAGAAAAAGAGCGGAGAGGATGTACATCTGGTTCTGCTGAAAGGATTAGGGAATACCATCATCAGGCCCATGGCACTGTCGGAACTTAAATCCCAGGTCAATGATCTGTGCTAGTGTTGCCCATATATCCGGTCTGGATGAGGCCATCAAATCGGGAGCCGGACTGATAGAGTTGAGACTCGACCTGATTAAAGAGTCTCCGTCGAGGCTCTTTCCTCTGATGCCAAAAAACATGGAAACCATTGTTACCTGTCGTCCCGGAGTCTACAGTGATCCGGAGCGGACAGGACTTTTGCAGGCGGGTATGAAGCTGGGTGCCGACTATGTGGATATTGAGCTCGAGTCGGATCGCGGAGCGATGGAGCAGTTGATTGGCACTGCCGGCACGACGGGAACCAGGGTGATTATTTCCCATCACGATTTTATCAGGACGGCAGACCGGGAAGACCTGGAATCATTGATGAAAGCCTGTTACGAAAAGGGAGCGGAGATCGCGAAAATTGCCACCTGGGTGAACGCCCCGGAGGATATCCGTAAGCTGCTGAGTCTCTATGACTTTCCTGGCAAGAAGGTGATTCTTGGAATGGGGCCCCTGGGAAGGATTACCCGGGTAGTGGCCCCCTATCTGGGCGCTGTATTTACCTTTGCCTCCACCACTGAAGCAGATGAGACCGCTCCGGGACAGCTCAGTATAAAACAGTTAAATGAACTATATAAAGTGATTGATAACTCATGAATACATTCGGTAGATTATTCAGAGTCAGTATTTTTGGCGAATCGCACGGAGAGTCTGTGGGTATTGTGATGGACGGGGTTCCTGCAGGAATTCCACTGAAACCATCGGATTTTGAAGAGGATTTTTCCAGGAGGAAAAGCGGTGCAAAAGGAACCACTCCCAGGCAGGAACCTGACATTCCGGGGATCAAAAGCGGTGTCTTTAACGGCCATACTACCGGTGCTCCCTTAATGGTCCTTTTTGAAAATACAAACACCCGGTCGAGAGACTACAGCCAGCTGAAGGATATTCCCAGGCCCGGGCATGCAGATTTTACCGCGCATCATAAATTCGGAGGGTACCAGGATTATCGGGGGGGCGGACATTTTTCGGGACGTCTGACCCTGGGACTGGTAGCTGCAGGTGTGCTGGCAAAAAAGATTCTTGCTCCCATGGAGGTAAGATCCGCGCTCCTGGAGGCAGGTGGCAGCAGCGATATTGAATCCGCCCTGAACCGGGCCATCGAGAACCAGGATTCCATCGGGGGGATTGTGGAGTGCAGGATATCCGGAGTTCCGCCCGGACTGGGAGAACCCTTCTTTGACTCGGTGGAGGCAGTGATGAGTCATATGATCTTTTCCATTCCAGCTATAAAGGGAATTGAGTTTGGTGCCGGATTCCGGGCTGCAAAGATGACCGGAAGTGAACATAATGATAATTTTATATCTACCAGCGGAACCACCGGGACCAACCGTGCAGGAGGAATCAACGGGGGAATATCCAACGGCAATGAGATTTATTTCAGGGTGGCCGTAAAACCAACCTCCAGCACACACCGGACCCAGCGTACTATGAATATGGCTACGGGCCAAATGGAGGATCTCAGCATTGAAGGAAGACACGATACCTGCATTGCGCTGAGGGTTCCGGTGGTCGTAGAGGCGGCTGCCGCGCTGGTGATGGCCGATTTTTTGCTGCAGGCACAGGAAGCTGAACGAATTTTTAAACACAAATCTGAATAGAACGGAATGCGAATAGCAATTATTGGAGCCGGAAACATGGGTTCGTGGCTGGTGGAGTCGCTCTGCCTCGATGATGAGGTGGGCATCTATGATGTGGATCGAAGTAAACTGAAATACTTCTTCAATTCCAGGAAATTTTTATACTATGAGGAGATCATGGACTTTTCACCAGACCTGCTGATCAATGCAGTGAGTCTGGATAAGACCCTCTCCGTTTTTGATGATATTGTCTCCTATCTTCCCAAAGACTGTATTGTGGCTGATATCACTTCGGTAAAGAGCGGACTGGCTGAGTATTACAAAAAACTGAACCGGCGCTTTGTTTCCACCCACCCCATGTTTGGTCCCACTTTTGGAAATGTAAAGGACCTGAGCAATGAAAATGCCATAATTATCAAGGAATCGGATGAGGAAGGGAAGGCTTTTTTCAGGGAGTTTTACAGCAGTCTGAAAATTAGGGTTCATGAATACTCCTTTGAGGAGCATGATAAGACCATTGCCTATTCACTCTCCATTCCTTTCTCATCCACCATGGTATTTGCTGCCTGCATGAAGGAGCAGGAGGCACCGGGAACCACCTTTAAAAAACACTTCAGCATCGCTGAAGGATTGCTTTCGGAGGACGATTTCCTGCTCACCGAGATTCTGCTCAGTCCCCACAGCCTGAAACAGGTGGAACGGATCAGTGAACAGATGGATCGTTTGATAGAAATGATCAAAGCTCGTGACACGGAGCAGTTAAAGGTTTTTTTCCAGGGCCTGAGGCATAATCTAGGTCTGGAATCGTAGAAGGAGCACCCGGCTGGTGGAAGGAGTGATCCGGAAGCGATGGTCGATTCGGTGCCCCATGATCCATACGATTTTTTTTCCGGAGGCCATGATCCATATGCGTTCTTTTTCAGGGACCGGGACTTTTGTGTCCACAAAGAAATCGCTGAGCTTCTTCATCTGGTTCATGCCGAGCGGAAAGAAATAGTCTCCGTGCTGCCAGCGCCGGATGGTGAGGGGAAACTGTATCAGGTCCAGATCCAGGCAGGCTGTCCCGGGATCGTCCGGAATAAGCGGAAGCTCCGACCGGTCCAGTACCTCCATATCCATGGGAAAGGGCAGGGAGGAGTGTTTTTCCGGATCGTCCAGGTAATATCGTTCGAAGGAAGCGCTGTCCGATGGCACCAGGATCATCAGATTACGGTCCTTATAGAGCCGGTGAGTCGTGGAGATCGACAGGCGGCCCGGTCCGGAGTCCATAATTTTCCTGATCCCCTCACACTGAGAACGTGTAAATCCATAGGGAGAGAAAAGTTCATATATCCAGGTCTCCGGAGGGGTCAGGGCCCTGAGTTTTTCCGTATCGATGCTGATCTTTCCATGCTTCCCCTTAAAGAGTTCCCGCCGGACCTTTTCAACGGAGTTTTGAAAGATCTCGTAGATCTCACCCAGCCGTTTCATATTCCCCTCCATGGTTTCCATAAAGCCCGGATTGATCTGTTCCATCACAGGAAGTACCCCGTGCCTGATCTTGTTTCTCTGGTACCTGCTCTCCTGGTTACTGGCATCTTCCCTGAATTCAATGGCATGCTGCTGCTGATAAGATTCAATCTGGGAACGCGAGGCAAAGAGAAGCGGTCTGATGATGTTTCCGCGTCTTGGTGAGATGCCTTTTAAACCTCTTAATCCCGAACCCCGGGACAGGTTCAGGAAGAAGGTTTCCACTGCATCGTTTTTGTTGTGAGCCGCAGCCAGGCGGTCCAGGCCGTGTTCGGTCAACAACTCTTCAAACCAGGCATAACGCAGATCCCTGGCGGCCATTTGCAGGGAGATGCCCTCTTGCTGCATTTCCTTCCGGACATCAAATCGTTTGACCTTAATCGGGATTTCCAGAGAACTGGCCAGTGAACGGACCAGCATTTCATCCAGATCTGAATCCTCTCCCCTGAGCTGAAAGTTGCAGTGGGCAATGCTGCATTCATATCCTGAGACTTTAAAAAGGTGGGCCATCACCACCGAATCGATACCTCCGCTTACCGCCAGGAGAATCCGGTGATCCGGTCTGCAAAGATCCAGTTCACTCAGAAAGCTGTTGAATCCCTCAAGCATGATTTTACTGCAGGCCGACTACACCGGGGCCCTGTTTAAAAACAATATCTACAGGAATATGAAGCAATTCAAGTCTCTCCAGGTCCGATTGCAGCTCCTCACGGATAAAGCCTTTCTCTTCCACCAGTCTTTTAGCCAGTTCATAATCGCCATCGCCCTGGGTGGTCAGAATCAGATTCGTCAGTTCGTACATAGCCTGCTGCATCGCTTCAAAATTGATGCTGTAAGTACCGTTCAGATCCCTCGCGAAGGCCCCCATCTCCTGGAAATAGTAGAAACGGATCATATTCGCTTTGCCGTGTGAACTGGCCACTCCAAAACGGATACTGCGGAAGATACTGGCCATAAAGGTCACATAGGTATCCATCAGGTCCCGTTCACCGAGCATACCCTCTTCGTACATTTTGGTGATCAGGAACAAAGAGAGAATATCTGCTTTTCCCTCTTCCAGGGCACTGTACTGCTCTTTCAGGGCCGACCGAACCGTTCCTGAACCATGGATGGTCTGGTTCAGTCCCAGTCCGTGAGCCACCTCATGGAACATCACATTCTCGAAAAATGCATCAAAGGTGACGTGTTCGCGCTGCTCCTCTGCAATCAATACATTGCTGATGGGCAGGAGGATTTCCTCGAACTTGTACCGGATGGCATTTTTCAGCTGAAGTTTCCTGGAGCCTTTACCGGCCTGCACCCGTTCGTCATTGGGAAGGTTTATGGCAATGGTTTTGCTGCCTGCATTGCAATCGCCGGCATAATAGATCACGTCGTAGGCTCCCAGATCGGATTGACTGCCCGGAACCTCCTGTTTGTAAACCTCCGGAACAGGCAGGCTCTTCTGCATTTGTGGAAGAACCGAGCTGATATAGGCCAGCTTTTCGCTCCAGCTTTTGTCTTTTATAAGGATGAAGGATTCATGAGCTGCCTTGTAATTGTAGAGTGCATCCTCATAGTTTTCTATGGGTCCCACCACAAAATCTATGTCATTCTCCTTCATATCCATCCAGGCCATATCCGAGGGGTAATAGTCGTCGGTCAGCAAGGCATCGGCCCTGAGTTTCAGGTATTTCTTAAACCCCTTATCTTCAGCTAAATCCGCGGCCTGTTTCAGTAATTCAGAGGCCTGTTTTAGCTGCCCGGCATAGGCTTCATGGTAGGGGACCACCTGTAAGGAACCATCCGGGTCCCTGGTGATCAGGGTATAGAGGCTGCTTTTTTCAGGATCATCCAGGGATTCAAATTCCTCCTTGCTCATGTCGGCCGGATAGTATCCTGAACCCCTGGGTTTTGGTCCGTAACCCGGGAGAAAGGGGAGGTTTCCGTTAAGACGCTCCCAGGGCCCGTAATTGATCTGAAAGAAACGGGCCACATGCTCATCCACCATGGAGGCCAGTGCGGCATCCCTGTCGGGAAATACCTGCGCCCAGTAAATATCATCCATGATATCGGCAACCTGGAAGAGCAATCCGATCATTTCTCTTTGATTATCTGAGAGATGAGAGAGGTCGGTTTTTAACTCCACCTCTGCAAACTCTTTCGCTTTGCGTTCCATGAGGTCGCTGAATTTTTCGAGACTGAGTTCTTTTTCAGTTTCAGTAAAACGGAGGAGCAGTTTCTTTTCCGTTTTAAGGTAAGTAAGAGCGCTCACCGTAAGTTCACTATGAATGGGAATAGTGGTGGTGTAGCTGATTTGCTCCTCATTTTCTGAACTTTGCTGAATCGAGTAGACTTCGCCTTCCAGCTCGACCACATCGCCTTTCAAAGTAAAAAAAAGAGATTGGGGATCCGTGTACCTGCTTCCATCCTCATCTTCAATCTCAAAGCGGGGCAGGGTGCCTGAAAAAAGTTCGAACAGTCCTTTTTCCTGGTTACACCCCTGGAAAAGCAGAATAAATGTGGCAGACAGGAGCGGGACAAATGCATGTAGTTTCATGGGAGCGATTTTTATTTGGTAAAAAAAGTTAGTAGGCTTTCGCAATGACAACCCTCTTCCTGGAAGGCTTGCCACTAACAACGCACCGGCCCTCTTCCTCTACAGCGTTCAGCGGCAGGCAACGAATGGTTGCCTTGGTTTCCTTGATCCGTTCTTCCGACTCGGGGCTCCCGTCCCAATGGGCCAGGGCAAAGCCACCCTTGTTTTCAAGCACGTCCACAAGCTCATCCCAGGTATCCACGCGATGTGTATGGGCATTCCTGAATTCCAGCGCTTTGTTATAGATATGCTCCTGGATATCCTCCAGCAGTGCTTTGATATAGGTGGCAAGTCCTTCCTGGGGAAGCACTTTCTTCTCCAGGGTATCCCTGCGGGCGAGCTCCACGGTTCCGTTTTCAATATCGCGAGGACCAATGGCAATTCGCACCGGTACCCCTTTCAATTCATATTCGGCAAATTTCCAGCCCGGTTTCTGTGTATCGCGGTCATCATACTTCACTTCGATACCAAGTACCGTAAGGTCATTTTTGATCTTATTAGCCACCTCTGTTATGGAAGGCAGCTCCTCATTGCCCCGGTAGATAGGCACAATAACCACTTGAATTGGAGCCACCCTGGGGGGAAGTACCAGACCATGGTTATCAGAATGTGCCATGATCAGCGCTCCGATCATCCGGGTAGTCATTCCCCATGAAGTAGCCCATACGTGGTCCAGTTTTCCCTCCCTGTTCGTAAACTGCACATCAAAGGCTTTGGCAAAGTTTTGTCCCAGGAAATGAGAGGTACCGGCCTGCAGGGCCTTCCCGTCCTGCATCAGTGCTTCAATGGTCAGGGTCTCAACAGCTCCTGCAAATTTTTCTGACTCGGTTTTGCTCCCAAGCAGTACGGGAATGCCCAGGAATTTTTCCGAGAATTCGGCATAGATATTCACCATCCGGAGGGTCTCCTCTTCAGCCTCTTCCCGGGTGGCATGTGCCGTATGGCCTTCCTGCCACAGAAACTCGGACGTTCGGAGAAAAAGCCGGGTGCGCATCTCCCACCGGACCACGTTGGCCCACTGGTTAATCAGGATGGGCAGGTCCCGGTACGATTGAACCCAGTTCTTATAGGTGTTCCATATAATGGTCTCGGAGGTAGGCCTGACGATCAGTTCCTCTTCCAGCTTTGCTTCGGGGTCCACCATAAGTCCGCCATTTTTCTCATCGGCTTTCAGTCGATAGTGTGTGACTACGGCACATTCCTTGGCAAAACCCTCCACATGGTCGGCTTCCCTGCTGAAAAATGACTTTGGTATAAACAGAGGAAAATAGGCGTTCTCGTGCCCGGTTGCTTTAAACTTCCGGTCCAGTTCGGCCTTCATCTTCTCCCAGATGGCATATCCGTAAGGTTTGATCACCATACAACCCCTCACTGCCGAGTTCTCGGCGAGTCCTGACTTTAATACCAGATCGTTATACCACTGCGCGTAATTCTCTTCCCTGCTGGTTAATACTTTGGCCATTATCTTGCTTTTTTAGAGCTACAAAGAAAAGAAAAAAAGGCGAGCTGCTGAAGTCTTACAGCCGTAAACCGATCACCAGTACATCATCAATCTGACTCAGGTCTCCTTTCCACTCCTCAAAAATCAGGCTAAGGATCCGGTGCTGCTCTTCCATGGGGCGTTCATGCACTTCCAGCAACAGGTCCTTGAAAGGTCTGTATTTGAATTTCTTTCCCTGCGGACCTCCAAACTGATCAGGGAAACCGTCGGTGAACATGTAGACCCGGTCGCCCTGTTTCATGTCGATAGTGTGCCTCGTGAAATCCGACATCTTTTCATAGTATGCCACCGGCATATTGTTTCCCTTATACTCTAACATTTCCCCATTTCTGACAATATATACGGGGTTGTTGGCCCCGGAGAACTCCAGTTTCCTGGTCTGCATATCATATATAACCAGAGCCATATCGATGCCGTCTTTCTGCTCCCCGATTCTTCCTTCCTGCTTCAGGGTGCGTGCTATGCTCAGACGGAGCTGGTTCAGAATCATATCGGAGTTCATCACTCCCTTCTCATTTACAATCTCATGCAACATGGTGATTCCAAGCATACTCATTAAAGACCCGGGGACTCCATGCCCGGTGCAGTCGGCAGCTGTAAGCACTATCCGGTGTCCACTCTGGGAGATCCAGTAAAAATCACCGCTTACGATATCCCGGGGTTTGAAAAAAATAAAATGTTCGCTAAAAAGAGTTTCAAAAACTTCGTCTCCCGGCAAAACGGTATTTTGAATTTTCTTGGCATAGTCGAAGCTGTATTTGATCTCTTTATTCTGTTTTTCGATATGCTCCTTCTGTGCCTGTATTTCAAAGGTGCGTTCCTGTACCTTATCCTCCAGTTCGCGGTTCACCTTGTCTTTCAGCGCTGCATTTTCCTTGAGCTGATCAATGATTCTGCGCTGAGCCACCTCCCGGCTTTTTTTCAGGAGGTTGATGCGTTCACTCAAACCAATGGAAAAGGCAAGAATTTGAAGGGTGACGCCAAATTCCAGGCTGTGTTTTCCTATGGCATAATCGGCCAGTGCATAGTTGGTGGCAATTCCCAGTATCAGGAAGAGATTGGCAAACAGAAAGTACCTGGCGGGCTGGAAATTCTCCCTGGTAAGGATCATGGCAGGTACCACTGCCAGGAAGAGGCAGCCGATGGCCGAGACGATCATAATGGCAAATCCGCCCAGTTCTATCACAAAGGGCACATCCACACCCAGTCCCTGGAGCAGGATTATGGCAAAGTTAAGAATAAGCCCCCCCACCGTAAACCAGACCGCGATCAGAAGAATCGTATCCCAGGATTGCAGGGTATTCCGGGTATCCAGATAGGCGCGTCCGAATAAAAGATAAAAGAGGAGGAATATCTCCAGCAGGAAGATGGTAATAGGTGCGGTAATCAACCGGGGGATTAACTCGTATATATAACCCTCCTTATTGATGAAAAAGAAAAAGAAGGCCAGGATATAGAGAATATAGTAGAGGTAGGAGTTTTCACGCCCCCGGACAAAAAGAGGGATATGATAAAGGATCATAATCAGAAGAATCCCGGTGAAGATTCCAAAAACAAGACGTTTGGAACGGTCATGGGCAAGAACACTATGTTGGGTCGAAATGGTAAATATAAGATCTGAAAGCACAGATTCCGGCCCCAGGGTTACGCTCAGATACAGAGTATCGTTCTGGCCCGGTGGAAGATAGAGGCGAAGGTCATCCGATCCGCTGATATTCACATCTTTTTTCCTGGGATGAAGCTTGTTGCCTGAGTTGCGCACCGTCACCATGCCGTTGTCGAACTTCTGGTACAGTTTATACTCATCAAATTCAGAGATATCGTTTCGCTGCAGGTGAAAGGCGAACTGACGGGTGGACCGGTTTACAAAATAGAATCGGAACCAGATGCAACTTCCGGTCGCACTGTTTACCAGAGCAGGATCCGGGTTATTGTAATCAACTGGTTTGAACTGCTGGTCCATCATCCCTGAAAACAGTTCCGCGGGAAGGACCGAGCAATGAGGATCTGCCAGAAACTGCAGCTGCATATCAGAAATACTTAGCTCCTGTACAAAATCGGACAGAATCACTGGTTTCTGTGCAGCAAGTAATTGGCAGACTATCAGAAATATTGGAGCAAGACTAAAGCGCATTCCGGTTTTTTCCTTCCAATGTCAAATATAATGTATATTTACAAAAAGTTTATCTAAGGAATGAATAGAGACCTTATTAAAACAAGGTTTATACAAATTGCCATTCTGATATTGATTTCCTCCTGTTCCGGTAATGTGATCCAGACTACTGTTTTTACGGATGGCTTCCAGGAACTTGAGCCAGGCAACAGGCCTAACTTTGATTCATCCGATCCGGCTATATGTTATGATGAACGAAGGGGAAATATTGGTAAATGGAGTGTTGCCACAAGCCTCAGGCAGGATGGGTTTGACAGGGCGTGGGTCATCCGCAACGAAGACGGAGAGAACTATCTGGCTCAGACCTTTACCAATCTGAACAACAAGAATTCTCCATTGAGTCTGGTCACTCATCCCTTAATTGTGGCCGGAGAAGAATTATGGAGCGACTATACGATCCGGGTCGAATTCACTCCTCTGGCCAAGTTTGATAAATGCGGCGTAGTATTTGGCTACAAACACCCGGCCGATTTCTTTTTTTTTGGTGTTGAAGGGAATACAGTCACTTTGAAACATGTGCAGCAATCAGTAACCCCTTTGAGGCCCATTGAGCGGATTCTGGATATCAGACCGCTTGTCTGGAGTCCGGGAGAAGAGTTGAATGCCACCATCACGGTTCGCAGGAACAAGGTCTCCACCATCCTGAACGATTCTATCAATATGCATGCCGAGGGACTGGCCCTTTCCGGCAAGATCGGTCTGATTTCGGATCTGCCTGCCAGGTTCCACAGGGTAGAGGTGAAATTGCTCAGTGGCGAGCTGCGAAAACTGTCAAGGAAAAAGAGGCAGCTCGACAGGCGGCTGGAACTGAACCAGAGTGATTTTCCGGAGATGGTGCGCTGGAAGAGATTTGATACGGGCGATTACGGTATCAACCAGAATATCCGTTTGGGTGACCTGGATGGGGACGGAAACAAGGAGATTGTGTTTGTCAGGCCCGATGCTACCGGATCGGGAGTAGGATCAGTTTCTGTGATAAACCTGGATGGCGAATTGATGTGGCAATACGGCAGTCTTCTGAAAGATGAGGACTGTTCCGGTGTGGAGTTACCGGTTCAGATTCATGATCTGGACGGAGACGGATCGCGCGAAGTAATTTTTGTTAGCAGGGGACGGATCTATATCCTTGAGGGTCATACCGGAAAACTGACCCGTCGTATCATGATTCCCGGATCCGGGAATGTTAACTCACTGATTTTTGCAGATCTGCTGGGTTCCGGCAGGGACAATTGCATCTTGCTTTCTGATCGCGAGCATCTTCTGAAGGCCCTGAACGAAAAGGGAGATCTGATTTGGGAGCAGCATACCAGCTCGGGATCCCAGCCGATGGTATATGATATGGACGGGGATGGCCGGCACGAGGTCCTGATGGGATATTCAGTCCTCAGCTCCGAAGGAGAGCAGATCCATGATGTGGGGGTGCATATAGGCGACCGCTGTAACGGGGTTACTGTTTATGAAATGGTAGACGGCGACCAGCGGATACCCTGCCTGGTTTATGCGGCAGGCGACTGGGGACTGCTCTATTATGACTTTGAAGATCATCTTTTAAAGCAGCATATACTGGGTCATGTAAGTCACCTGGGGGTGGCTGAGTTGAATCTGGAATCGCCCGGACTGGAAGTGGTCACCTCTAATGGCTGGGGCAGCCGGGGGCTGGCTCATGTATTGGATGCAAATGGAACGCTGCATACCGGGTTCCTCCCGGAATCGGGTGAATTCAGATGTCAGAGTGTTAACTGGAAAGGGGATGGGGAGGAGTTTTTCATCACTTCAGCCGACTCCGTCAGAGGAGGGATGTATGATGGGCACGGACAGCTGTCAGTGGCCTTCCCACCGGATGGGCACCCGGTCTCCTGTTACCTGGCCACAGACCTTACAGGGGATGCCCGGGATGAGATCATTCTTTGGAATTCCAGGGAGCTCTGGATTTATACGCAATATGATAATCCCCGCATGGGCAATACTTACGAGCCACGCCGCACCCCTCTCTATAATCACTCCATGCACCAGATGTACCGTTCTGCGCCGGAGTGGTAGCTTTGGCGGCAGCTTCTTATTATTTTGTATATTGCAAATAATCGTTCTGTATTATTCTTTTTTGGCACGAACTTTGTTTTGTATACGGCAAAACACCAGAGGCAAAAATACCGGGAGGAAACGTCATGAAAACTATAACATTTGCCATAATCAGTTCCGCTATTATTCTGGCATCCTGCAGTTCAGCGAAATATGCCGCTACTTCGGAATATGATGATATCTATTATAATCCCAATAGTACAGAGAGGCAGGCGAGCGCTGTGCTTGCAGATGAGCCTGCAGTGACAGCTCAGGAGGCGATAAGTGCACAGCCCGTTTACCAGGAGCCGGACTACAGCAAATCAGCGGAAGCAGCCGGAGATAACCTGAGTGATTACGAAAGATATAAGCTGCAACAGGAAGCCGAGATGCTTGGCGAGTCTTATACACCGGAGGGCAGCGAAGCACTCTATGCCGAGCAATACAGCGAATTCGATACCCTGGGGCAGTATGGCCAGGAGAGTGCTCCGGTAGTGGTTAATAACTACAATTATTATACCGATCCCACCGACTATTACTATTCATCCAGCCTGAGAAGGTTCTCAGATAATTACTATGGCTGGAACTACTATGATCCCTATTACACAGATATGTACTGGTATACCGGAAGTCCGTTCAGCTGGGGAATCAGCATGGGATGGGGATACCCGGGATGGGGAATGAGATACTCCTACGGATACCCTTACTATCCCTCCTATTACGGATATTATGATCCTTTCTATTCCTATGGTTGGGGCGGCTACTATGGCGGTTATTATCCATATTATGGCGGTTCCTACTGGAGTGGGTACAACCATGGGTTTTATCATGGATATTACTATGGAAGCAGTGACCTTTACGGTGCCAGCTACCGCTATGGCAGAATGGATAACAGGCACTACTACGGATATTCAAGACGATCTGATGTAAGCACCGGCAGTGCAAAGGTCTCTACAACCGGCGATCCCAGGTACAGGAGCCGCACCGCGACGTCCTCAACAAGGGAAGCCACTGCCACACGAAGCAATACCAGAGTGTCCGCCACTACCCCCAGGCAGGTAAGCAGATCTTCTGCCACTGCGACTCAGAGGCAGGTGAGAACCAATACGTCCACGGCTGTACAGAGGGGGACTGCCAATACGGTCCGGACCACCAGGACGCCTCAGTCGGTCAATGCCCAGCAGCGTAACAGCAATGCTGCGACAAGGGGAACCTATACCCCAAGCTACAGCAAGCCCCGCACCAGTGCTACTTCGACCTATAACCGGAGTGCTGTACCAAACAGGAATTATTCACCGTCCACTGTTCCGAGCCGTACCCCGGCCGTAAACCGCTCAGTTACCACGCCCAGCCGGAGCAGCACGATCAGCCGTCCGAGCAGTACCAGCCGCAGCAGCAGCTCTTACAGCCGTCCGAGCAGTACCAGCCGCAGCTCCAGCTCTTACAGCCGTCCGAGCAGTACCAGCCGCAGCTCCAGCTCTTACAGCCCTAGTTCGGGTGCCAGCCGTTCCAGCGGCTCAGTCAGCCGGAGTTCAGGCGCCAGCTCTTCCAGCGGCTCAGTCAGCCGGAGTTCAGGTGGATCTTCCAGGTCTTCAGGTTCGTCCAGACGTTAAACTGTCAGTCAAATCCGGGATCCCCCAAAGGTTCCTGGTTTCCTATGAATTAAAACAGATATTGCTATGAAAAAACTATCATATATGGCCTTGCTGTTTCTGGGTTCCATCCTTACAGTGAATGCCCAGAATGAGATGCAGGCCCTGAGATTTTCCCAGTTCAATCCTTTTGGAACAGCCAGGTATGCTGCACAGGGAGGTGCCATTGGTGCGCTGGGTGGCGATTTCACTTCGGTGCTGACCAACCCGGCCGGGCTTGGGCTTTACCGTTCTTCTGAATTCTCTTTTTCCCCATCCTTTTACTGGGTGAATACCAGCTCAGATTTCCAGGGAGCCGTGGCCGATGAATCACGCCTGAAATTTAACCTGGGGAGCATCGGGATGGTCAATGCCATGACCCGTGACCGCAGCAGCGGAATTGTGGGGGCGGCATTTGCACTGGGCTACAATACCCTGGTTAACTTCACCAACAGCACCACCATCCGGGGGATCAGCCGGTACAGCTCTATGCTGGACGATTTTACCTGGCATGCCAATGCAGACCCGGATAACCTGAGCCCCTTTTACGAACAGCTGGCATTTGACACTTATCTGATGCCCTATGATGAGACCTCTGAGAGCTACTGGCACGATATGCAGCTTGACGGCTATGGTCAGCAACTCTATCGTTCCTCTCTGCAATCGGGATATATTGGGGAGTATTCCATTTCCGGGGCATTTAATTTCAGCAATCTTCTCTATTTTGGAGGAACCGTGGGATTTCATTCCGTACGCTTTTATGAAGATATCTACCATAGCGAAACTGATCAGGATAATCACGTTCTGGATTTTGACAGTTTCAGGTTCAGAGAGTATAACAGTACAAACGGATGGGGCTATACAGCACGTTTCGGTATGATTTTCAGGCCTATACAGATGCTCAGGATCGGAGCTTCTTTTCAGCTGCCCACCTATTACCGGCTTACCGATGAGAAGTACACGGATATGGACTCTTACTGGGACAGTGCTTCGGGGATTCAGGATGCCTCAGAAGGATCGCCCAACGGGATCTACGACTACAAGCTGAAAACTCCGTTCAGGACCAGCGCCCATGTTTCCCTGATCCTTTTTAAACTTGCCACGGTTTCGGCCGGCTATGAATATGCAGACTATTCTGCGGCTCGTCTGAGCGCCTATGACTATCCGTTTATTGATGAAAACGACGAGATTCGCCAGGCCTTCCAGGCAGTCCATAACCTGAAGGCCGGGGCTGAAATCAGGCTCGGTACCCTGTATGTGCGTGCCGGTGGGCAGTATTTGATGAGTCCCTTTACAGATAGCAGGAACAATGCAGAGAGCTGGGTCTATTCGGGAGGTCTTGGAGTCAGGACACCCAGAGTCTTTTTTGACTTGAGCTACACCCACTCTGCCACGACCGAAGTATATGGCATGTACGCCTATGAGCCGGGTGCCAATGAGATTTCTGTCAACGACATCAATGGCAATAACCTGATGTTCACTGTAGGATTCAAGTTCTGAGACTGCGTTGCAGGTATGATAATGCATCCGGACCCAGGTTGAAGATCAGATCAAGGATACTCAGGTTGGGACAGAAGCCCAGGCGGTCCGAGAAGACCTGGTGATATTCCGGAGGATGGAAAGCGGGGTCTTCGGTCGCCTGGTCTTTTTTAGGATGGATAAAATCCCTGGGGTCATGCTCTGCAGAGATGGGGCTAAAGCTATCTGAACAGCTTAGCGGGATATCCAGCCCCAGGATGTTCAGGGATTGTTCCACAAGCTGAAGATTAAGGTCTATCAGAAACTCAGATTTCTTCTGGTAAAAGGGACGGATCTCATCGGCCAGAAACTCAAAGAAAGGCGAAGAGGCATAGGAAGCAACCAGGCTGCGCCAGTGGATCTGGTTCCAGGGGGTGTCGTAGTCGATCCGGATGTCGCGAAACAGGGTTTTGATTCCACTTTTCCGTTTTACCGGGATCGATAGAGGGATCACTCCATTGGGTCCCATGATCAAACAACGGTTCCGGTAGGTTTGCTTGCTATAGTTTTCGTGCTGTTCCAGCACAATCTCCTTCTGCCTGACAAGGCGGGCATAATAGTTAACGGGTCCGTTATAGAGAGCCGGAAAAACCAATGGAAGGGTATTTACCTGCTGGCCCTGACGATGCGGAACATCCGGTTCCAGCGGACCCCTCCATACTCTTTATCCACACTGAGCCAGATCAGGCGCGGTTTTCCAATCACATGGTCTTCCGGCACAAATCCCCAGAAACGGGAATCGGCCGAATTGTGCCGGTTATCTCCCATCATGAAGTAATAGTCCATCTGGAAGGTGTAAGTGGATGCTGGTTCCCCGTTGATGTAAATCTGTTCACCAATGATCTCCAGCTTGTTCTTCTCATAGGCCTCCATGATTCGCCGGTAGAGTGGAAGGGTTTCCGTGTTCAGATCAACAGACATTCCTTTCTGAGGAACGGTCAGGGGTCCGAAAAACTCCAGGTTCCAGGGATATCTTTGGTCGTGGGGAAAGATATCCCGGTCGTATTGCCCGTCTGTGAACATATTGACGGCTTCCACACTGATAACACCGGGCAGGGCCCCTATTTCCGCGGCATTATTACTGCTCAGGGGGAAGGTATAATTGGGATTGTTTCTGACATCTGCGGCATCCCTTCCAACACCAAAGGGTTCCAGCGAACGCGGATTGATAGGGGTGCCATTGGTTCTTACCCTGTACCAGCGCTGGATTCCCTCATGAGATTTCTGCTTTTCCCCATTTACATAAACTTCGTTGTTGATCACCTGGAGGGTTTCCCCCGGAATGGCCACGCAGCGCTTGATGTAATTATCGCGCCGGTCAACGGGCCTGGTTTCCACATCATATTTTTCGGCAATTTGTTTGCGTACATAATCTTCATACACCCTCATGGGCCGTGTACGGTTGTTCTGTGCCTGGTCTGCCTGCATCAGCTTGTATGCTTCATCACGAACCAGGTCGTAATAGTCAAAATTGCCCCTGGCATATAGTGTGTGATCTCCTTTCTCCAGGGCAACTGTATCGGAAGCAGGGAAATTGAACACTACGATATCGTCCCTTTTGACAGTGCTGAATCCTTTCAGTCGTTTATACGGGCGCTCGATCCATTCCAGGTAGGATTTTCCGCCAAGTACTGTATTTGGAAGAAAGGGGATAGCCAGGGGGGTGTTAGGGGTCCGGGGTCCGTAAGCAGTTTTGCTGACATAGAGGTGGTCCCCTACCAGCAGGCTGCCCTCCATGGAAGGGGTGGGAATCTTATAGTTCTGAAACAGGAAGATATTGATCAGTGAAACTGCAACCACTGCAAAGATCAGGGCATCGAGCCATTCAACAATCACATTGTTCTTTTTCTTCCTGCTTTTCCAGAAGGACCAGTTAACCTTTTTACTTACATAGATATCGTATACCACAGGGATGCCAAACAGGAACCAGTAGTTTTTCAGCCAGATCACAAAAAGGATGTAAATCGTGAGGGCCAGTCCGAACTTGAAATATTTGTGTTTCAGTAATTTACTAATATTCATTACGCTGTTTATTTAATGGACCTAAAGATACGTTCTTTTCTTAAACCACCAATGAGCGGGGTATCTGGTTTGATGGAGAACAGGACCGCTACTGCTTTGCCCAGGAGATGATCCTCGGGGACAAAACCCCAGTACCTGGAGTCGGCTGAATTGTGGTGATTGTCGCCCAATACAAAGTAGTAATCCATCTGTATTCTATAGGTATCTGAGGGTTTGCCGTTGATATAAATCACTTCGTCCATAATTTTGAGATCGTTCTGTTCATATACATCAATAATCCGACGGTAGAGGGGCAGGTTTAGCAGATTAAGCCGGATGGTGTCGCCGCGGGCCGGAATCCGGACAGGCCCAAAATTATCGCCGGTCCATCTGTAAGTTCCACTGTGTGGAAAGATCTCCTGGTTCTGGAAAGAAAGGGTGGGTTCTGTATATCTGCTGATGCTTCTCACTTCGGGGAAAGATCTCAATGATGCCACATTCTCCTTCGCCAAATACAAAACGTGCAGGGAGTTGACCGGATTGTACGTGACGGAGTTTTTAAGGATTTTTAACGAATCAAGCAGTTGATCGGGAAGGGGTTCGCCCCAGGTAGTTACATAGTATTTATACTTCTGGAGAGGTAATTCCGGTCTTATTTTACCATTCACCCTGACTCGTCCCCCGGAGATCAGCAGGGTATCTCCCGGCAGGGCGATGCATCTTTTGATGTAGTTTTCCCGTTTGTCCACCGGGTGAGAAATTATATCGAATTCCGACTGGATATAATCCCTGCCATACTGTCGGACAAGGGAGTAGTAGTTCTGTCCCGGATACTCGACCACCATACTGTCGCCTTCCGGGAAATTGAAGACGATAATATCTTCTCTTTTTACCCTGGAGAAGCCTTTTAATCGTTTATGGGGCATTTTGAGTTTTTCGGAATAGGATTTCTTTCCCGAAGGAAGCTTATTATGGTAAAAAGGAATGGCCAGCGGGGTTTCAGGAAGCCTGGGCCCATAGGCAAGTTTACTTACAAAGATGTAATCTCCGGCCAGGAGTGTCTCCTCCATAGAGGGAGTAGGAATCTTGTAAGCCTCCAGGAAAAGGAATTTGATAATCAGGGAGCTGAACAGGGCAAGAAGGAAGACCGAAAACCACTCCAGGATCGTTATCAGTGTCCTGGGCAATCTGAGAAAACCAAGGGACCAGTTGATCTTTCTGCTCACAAAAACATCGAAAAGAACAAAGTTAAGCGGAAGCAGGAAGAGCAGTCCAATCCATATGACCAGCATTGACCAGCACAGGCCGGAGAGGAAAAATCCCAGGTAACTCTTTGCCACCCGGTCCATCTCCTTAGAGGTTTAACAGATCATGCATTCCGAAAACTCCCTTTTTTCCTTTGATAAAGCTGGCAGCAAGAAGCACTCCGGAAGCGAAAGCATCCCGGGTGATCGCATTATGACTGAGCGTAAGAGAGTCGACGGGTGACTCGTAATGAATGCTGTGTTTCCCCTTGACCTCTCCTTTCCTGATCGCTTCAATGCTCAGCCTGCCTTTCAGGCCATTCACATCATCCGGCGATCCCTTCAGGTACCAGCCCTGGATATGACTGTTTGCTTTTATGATCTGCTGTGCAAGTGTCAGCGCCGTACCGCTGGGAGCATCTTTTTTATGTACATGGTGCACTTCGCTCATGGACACCGCATATTCAGGAAACTGATCCATGATCTCTGCAAGTTTCCGGTTCAGTGCAAAAAGAATATGGACCCCGATGCTGAAATTACTGGCATAAAAGAAGGTGCCGTTCTTCTTCCGGCAAAATGCCTCTATCTCGGGGATTTTTTCGTTCCATCCGGTAGTACCGGAGACTACCGGCACACCCATGCGGATGCATTCCAAAATATTGGCCGGTGCAGCCGACGGAGTGGAAAACTCAATGGCGGCATCGATGCCCCGCAGGTGATCAGGCTTGAGCAGAGAACGATTATCTTCGTCGATGATTACCGGGAAGGAGTAACCCTGATCAAGCCCCAGGGCCTCCACGGTCCTGCCCATTTTTCCATATCCGATCAATGCAATATTCATAGCCCCGGAGTTTTCTGACACACGAACATACTAACATAGTAAGACACTAACAAAAAAAGCCGCTCCCATTTTAAGGAACGGCTTCTTTTTTAAGCAGGTATATTATTTTACTTTCTTTACAATGGCCTCAAATGCTTTAGGATCATTCATGGCCAGATCGGCAAGTACTTTCCGGTTGATCTCGATGCCGGCGCTACTTAGTTTACCCATAAATTCGGAGTAGGACATGTCATGCTCTCGCACGGCTGCATTGATCCGCTGAATCCAGAGGGCTCTGAATTCCGCTTTCTTTTTTCGACGGTCCCTGTAAGCATAGCTGAGTCCCTTCTCAAATGCATTTTTGGAAACTGTCCAGACATTTTTTCTGCGACCAAAGTAACCCTTGGTCTGCTTCATCACTTTTTTTCTCTTCTGTCTTGACGCGACAGCATTGTTTACTCTAGGCATTTTTTTTACTTTTTGGATGCAGGCGGTCGGTACGACACTTTCTGGCTCCACATCCTGGTTAAACTAAATTACCACTATCAACAGGTCATATCTTACTTCATAGCAAGCAAACGCTTGATATTATCTTCATCAGCTTTATGTACTTCACCAAAATAGGTCAGGTTCCGCTTGCGCTTCTTCGACTTCTTGGTAAGAATATGGCTCTTGTAAGCATGTTTCCTCTTGATTTTACCGGTTCCGGTGAGCGTGAATCGCTTCTTTGCTCCCGGATTCGTCTTCATTTTTGGCATTGTTCCTATCTTTATCTATAATAACTACTTCTTTTTCAACACTTTGGGTGCCATAAACATGGTCATCCGTTTCCCTTCGAGTTTGGGGAGCTGTTCAACTTTCCCAACCTCTTCCAGGTCCTGGGCAAGCTTTAATAACAGGATCTCACCTTTTTCCTTATATAAAATAGATCTCCCTTTAAAGAATACAAAAGCCTTCAGTTTGGCACCCTCTTCCAGAAACTTATGAGCGTGCTTCAGTTTAAAACTGTAATCATGTTCATCGGTATTCGGACCGAACCGGATCTCCTTCACCACCACCTTTGTGGTTTTGGCTTTCATTTCCTTCTGCTTCTTCTTTTGCTGGTAGAGAAACTTCTGATAGTCGATGGCCCTGCAAACAGGCGGATCGGCCTTGGGTGAAATCTCAACCAGGTCGAGATCCAGCGAATCAGCAATCTTAAGGGCTTCCGCTAAGGAGACAACCCCTGGATTTTCAATATTATCACCAACAAGTCGAACTGAGGCGACACGTATCTGCTGATTTGTTCTAAAGGAAATCTTATCCTTATTGCGGTTATCGTTGCTGCGTCTGCGATAATGGCTTGGTCCTGCTATGGCTTGTTCCTCCTATCTTTTGTTAAACATTGGTCTCCACGGACTCTAACTGATTTTTAACCTCAGCCTGCAAGAATTTTGCAAATTCTTCCAGTTTCATCTCTCCCTGATCACCTTCTCCCTGTCTTCGAACGGAAACTGTACCATTTTCCTGTTCCTTTTCGCCTATGATAAGCAGATATGGAATGCGCTTTAACTCGTTATCCCTGATCTTCTTACCTATCTTTTCACTCCTCTCGTCAATCAGGGTGCGAATATCGTAATTTTTAAGGAACTTTGAAACTTTTTCAGCATAATCATGAAATTTTTCACTAATGGGCAATATGACAGCCTGATCGGGTGTGAGCCAGAGAGGAAATTTTCCTGCAGTATGTTCGATGAGCACTGCTACAAAACGCTCCATGGAACCAAAAGGCGCACGGTGGATCATCACAGGCTGATGTTTATGATTATCAGCGCCGATATACTCCAGTTCAAAACGTTCGGGGAGATTGTAGTCTACCTGTATGGTTCCCAGCTGCCATTTCCTGCCCAGGGCGTCCTTCACCATAAAGTCCAGTTTGGGTCCGTAAAAGGCAGCTTCGCCATATTCCACCACTACATTTTTCATACCCTTGGCTTCCACGGCTTCGATAATAGCCTGTTCAGCTTTCTCCCAATTTTCATCCGAGCCGATATATTTCTCTTTATCCTCCGGGTCCCTGAGTGAGACCTGGGTAACAAAGTCTTTAAAATCCAGGGTTTTAAATATGTAAAGAATGATATCGATCACCTTCAGGAACTCCTCTTTCAGCTGATCGGGACGGCAGAAAATATGTGCGTCGTCCTGTGTAAATCCGCGTACCCTGGTAAGTCCGTGCAACTCCCCGCTCTGTTCATAGCGGTAAACAGTTCCAAATTCAGCCAGGCGAAGGGGCAGATCCTTGTAAGACCGGGGTTTTGCCTTGTAGATCTCACAGTGGGCCGGGCAGTTCATGGGCTTCAGCAGAAATTCTTCTCCTTCCTGGGGAGTGCGGATGGGTTGAAAACTATCTTTCCCATACTTGGCATAGTGGCCGGAGGTAACCCATAACTCTTTCTGGCCAATATGGGGAGTGATCACCTGTTCGTAACCTGTTTCCCGCTGAACCTTTTTCAGGAAGTTCTCCAGCCGTTCCCTCAATTGTGCCCCTTTTGGCAGCCAGAGCGGCAAACCAGGTCCCACTCGCTGGGAAAAAGTAAAGAGCTCTAGCTCCTTGCCCAGTTTCCGGTGGTCACGCAACCTGGCCTGTTCCAGAAACTCCAGGTACTCTTCCAGCATTTGGGCTTTGGGGAAGCTTATCCCGTAAATCCTGGTCAGTTGTTTCCGGGTTTCATCTCCTCTCCAGTAAGCGCCGGCCACACTTAGTAATTTAATCGCCTTGATGGGGGAGGTGTCGGCCAGGTGCGGTCCCCGGCAGAGGTCTGTGAAGCTACCCTGGTGGTAAAAGGAGATGGTCCCGTCCTCCAGCTCGCTGATTAGTTCAGTCTTATACTTATCACCTTTATCCTCAAAAAATTGCAGGGCCTCCTGCTTGCTTACCTCTTTTCTGGCATATTCCTGTTTCTGAGAGGCCAGTTCCTTCATCTTCTTTTCAATTTTTGGCAGGTCGGCATCGGTGATCACCACATCCTCCCCCGGATCCACATCATAATAGAATCCGTTTTCGATGGCAGGACCGATACCAAACATGGTGCCCGGATAAAGCGACTCGATGGCTTCAGCCATCAGGTGGGCAGAGGAGTGCCAGAAGGCATGCTTCCCGTCGGGATCGTCAAACTTGTTAAGTTTGATGGTGGAATCTTTCCGGATGGGACGGTTCAGGTCCCATAGCTCGTCGTTCACATTGATGGAGAGCACCTCCCGTGCCAGGCTGTTGCTAAGGCTTCTGGCTATATCGAGTCCCGACACACCCTGCTCATACTGCCGTACAGAGCCGTCGGGAAAAGTGATGTTGATCATTGAAATTTTCGTTTTAAAAAACAGCGCAAAGATACGAAAACAATATGGATAAAAAATTTAATTTATTGGTCCGGGATCCTTGGGTTTTAGTTATTTTGCAGCTGGAAAGGAAACACCTTTCACTTACAAATATCCAAGTTTGGCATGCTATTTGGAATTACCAAAGCAACAACCAGAAAACCAATTGCCATGAAACGTTTAATATACATACTACCATTGCTTTCACTGATGGTGATAAGCTGCAACAGAGAACCTTTAGCCGACGCGACCGTGGACCTGAACCCCGCCTATGTGGGAGAAATGGTGCGTTTTACTAGTTATTCCACCAATGCCGAAAGCGTGGAGTGGGATATGGATGATGGCTTTATTTACAATACTTCCGTAGTGGATCATTACTTCGTTGATCCCGGCTATTACGATGTCCGGCTAAGTGCCTATGGCGTTAAGGGAGACATCAGCACAGCCGTGATTCCGATGGAAGTGATTGGTTCAGCAATTACCATCACGGTGGAGGACATTGATAATGAGGGTACTTATATTCCTGAAACGGAGATTTACCTGTTTCGCAGTCTGGCCGACTGGGATACCGGGAATCTGGATCTGGCCTTCGGACCTTTTTATACCAATAGCTTCGGAGT
Organism: Bacteroidales bacterium; assembly: GCA_029210725.1. Classification (NCBI taxonomy): domain Bacteria; kingdom Pseudomonadati; phylum Bacteroidota; class Bacteroidia; order Bacteroidales; species Bacteroidales bacterium. Next base: position 103,953 of record JARGFM010000014.1, read on the forward strand.
GGTTACCATTGATGGCCTGAGCTACCAAAAGTACTATGTGGATGCCTATATCAGTTACGGGAATACGGGCTATGTAAACTGGCTCCTGGGTGAAGAAGATGAATACTGGATTGAGACACAGCTCCTTTCAGCAGGTCCCAGTATCGACCATTACTTTACAGCCTACGTGGAGTATGTCTCCTTCGATAAGAAGAAAGCGGCAGCGGTTGAAGAAGAGCGCAAGGGAAGAATCCCTGCTTCCCGGGCAGCCGGGCAGCTTAAGGCCGCGGGTCAGGACCGTCCGTTCAAGGAGAATAAATCCACTGCAGAGGGAGAAAAAAGATAAAAATGTAATAAGTTTTCCTGCAGAAATTAAAATTTAATATATTTGCACCCCCGAAACGAGAATTTCCGGGGGTGCTTATTTGGTTCTTTTTGTATTTAACAGTCATCTTGCCCAGATGGCGGAATTGGTAGACGCGCTAGTTTCAGGGACTAGTGTACGCAAGTACGTGCAGGTTCGAGTCCTGTTCTGGGCACTTTTTCATTATTGATTTCTTTTTGCCCAGGTGGCGGAACTGGTAGACGCGCTAGGTTGAGGGCCTAGTGACCGATTTTGGTCGTGCAAGTTCGATTCTTGTCCTGGGCACAGTCCAAGCCAAAAGCAAGTGTTTATATAACAACAGCTTTTGGTTTTTTTTACCTCAGAGCTTGATCCCGATCATCAAAACATCGTCGATCTGTTCATTGACCCCCTTCCATTCTTCATAGGCCTTTTCGACGGCCGCTTTCTGATCAAGCATGATGCTGTTTTGCAGCTGGGAAAGCAGGGTTTTAAAACGTTGTGTTCCATATTTTTTCCTGTGCTTTCCCCCGAACTGGTCGATGAAACCATCTGAAAGCATGTAAAGGGTATCTCCCCGGTTCAGCCGGAGATTGCTAACCGAGAAAAGCGTGCTGCTTTCGGAATGGATGCCCACGGGCATGCGATCCCCTTTGAGAATGACCAGTTCTCCCTTCTGAAAGGTATACAGATTATGGTTTGCTCCCGTGAACTGGACCTCCCTGGTTTTTGTATTGATGGCCACCAGGCTCATTTCAATGCCATCCTTGGTTTCATACCTGTCCCCGGTCTGCCCCAGGGCCGCAATTACCAGGTCGCGGAGTTCATCCATGATTTCGTTGGTGGGGCTATCGGTAAACTTGCTGGAGATTTCATTCAGAAGAGAGATGCCCAGCATACTCATAAATGCGCCCGGTACACCGTGTCCGGTACAATCGGCTACCGCAACCAGAATGGTTTCGTCCCGTTTATCCACCCAGAAGAAGTCTCCGCTTACGATGTCCCGGGGCAGGTAAAATACAAAATGTTTTGGCAGCAGGAAGCGCATCACTTCATTGGCGGGCAGCACCGCATCCTGAATTCTCCTGGCATAAATAATACTGTCGGTCATGGCACTGTTTTGCCGGTCGATCAGTTCTTTTTGTTCCGACAGGGAATCCCTCTGTCTCTCAATCTCATCGCGCTGAGCGGTTGTCTCCTCATTCAAAAGCTCCAGTTCCTGTTTCTGTAGCTCAATCTCTCTATTCTGCTTTTCAAGGAGCTCAGCCCTGGTTTTGAGCTTACGGGTGTAAAGAATTACAAAAATGACCAGGGAAGCGATCAGGATAAAATACAGGAAAACAGCTGCAAAGGTTACATACCAGGGTTTCAGGATGCTGAATTCGTATACGGATAAAGGACTCTCATCACCAAAAACATTTCTGGCCTTAACCTTCATTTCATATCTCCCATAGGGCAGATTGGTGTATTTTGCAGATCTTTCTCGGCTCCATTCAGACCAATCCCTGCTGAATCCTTCCAGGTAATAGCTGTATTGCATTTGTCTCTGGTTCTGGAAGTATAAGGCAGACCACAGGAATTCAATATCCCGGAAATCATGTTTCAGCCTGGGACGGCTCTCCCCGGTTTGTTCTGTCTCCGGAAGTAACTGGCCCGAAGCGCTGGTGGAGAAGTAGGTTCCGTCGAACAACAAAGAGTCCCCGTTTATTTTGACATTCCGCATCAGGACCTGGTAACTTTGCATGCTGTCGACCACCTGGCTTTCATCAAAATGAATAAGCTCGGCCGCTTTGGAAAACCACAGTTGTTTTTCAGAATCTGTATAGAACACATCGGTAGGTACCCTGGAGGAAAGAACCCGTAAGATCCGCTCGTGAACCTGTTGAAAACCTGTATCTTTCTGCCTGGCTGCCAGTATGTTCCAGCCGCTATCTTCATTCTCGAAAGAGAACCAGAAGAGATTGTCGGCTCCTTTGTGAATCAGCTTGATATTGTTTTTCCCGTCTGGAAGAAGGCTGTTGTACAAAGAATCGTAAAGCAGGGTATCCTGCATATAATCGAAGCGGAAAAACCCCTCTTTGCTGCCCACCAGAAGTTCCCGGCTAACCGGATCGGTGAATACTTCCAGGCTTCCTGCCGGTAATCCATTTGCTGCACCAAAATTCCGGAGTTCCGGTTCTTTTTCCCCCTTTAGCTCCAGGCGGAGCAATCCCCGGCGGCTGGAGATCCAGATGAAACCCTGGCGGTCCTGGCTCATATTTAATATCTCCCGGTTAATTTCAACATTCAGGACCTCTTTCCACTGACCGTTTATAAACTGGAAGGCTTTGAAGGGATCACTCCCTGTATAGAATATTCCGGGATTATTCCTGTCAGCCAGAAGCTTTCGTCCTCCTGCCGGAATCGTACTGATCTGCATTTTATTGTCAAGCAAATAGGTCCTGTCTGTGCCGATGGCTAGCAGGTATTCAATTCCCGGTGAAGGTTCCATCACCTGAAGGTCGTATATTTCTCCCCGGACTCCCCGTATGGGTCTGAATCGCAACTGATCATGCAGCTGCTGTTGGAGTCCGTCCAGAGTTGAAACAAAAAAATCTCCGGCGAATTGATCCAGATCAGTGATCAGCTCGCCCCTGCCTCTTCCGTACATGCCCCTGCTGCTCTGCCCCACGGAAACGGAGTGGAAGGGGCAGTGGAGGTTCACCCTGCTGACCCCTTTCCAGTGTGCTATCCAGAGAGCCTGTTCACCTCCCGGATCCTCATCAAAAATAAAATAGGGAATGGCATTGTCGAGCAAGCCTTCATTCTCAGATATCCTCTTCTTCAATTCCCACCTGTCGTTCAGAATGTATAAACCGTTTGCCCTGGTGCCTATATAAACATCTTTTTCGCGGTTTTGCAAAAATATCATCTGGGCAGAAATAAGCTCCTCCATCAGGGCAGGCTCCAAAAAGGTACTGTCGACGGTTCCCTGAAGGGTGTCGAGCAGATACAACTTATGGAAAAAGGTGCTGACCAGGAGTTGTCCCGAATCCATGGCAACCAGGCCAGAGATGTTTTTTCCTCTGAACTGGCCGCCCCCCTTAACCGGTAAAAATCCCTCCCCGGCGAATTTCATCAGTCCGCTTTCATAATTGGAGCTATACATCTGAGGACCCAGGAAGAAGGTAAGAAAGGCATTGGGAGGGGGGTCAATGACAGAGATCTCCTCCAGGGCTGGAGCGTAGACCAGGATGGACTGCATGCCGCAGAAATATACCTGATCTTCCCTGTAATAAGTCCTCCAGAATGCGACCTCCGAGTACATCTCTCTCCCGGCCGAATCCAGCAGGGATCTGTATTGCAGATGTCCCCTGCGGTCGGGCTCAAGCCTGCCGAAATCCCCATCCAGGCCTGCATAAATGAACCCGTCATTCCCGGCCACCACTGACCTGACTGCGGCACTTCCGGGAACCGGTATGGTTCTCCAGGAGCTGCCGTCAAATTCCAGAATGCCATTGTCGTTATTCGCAACGTAAATCAGGCCCCGCTGGTCCCTGGCGATGCCCCAGTTTTGTTCTCCTCCCCCGGTTTCTGCGTAATGATAGTTCTGGATGTACTGCAGTCCGAAAAGACTGGGCTGAGCTCTAAGCAAATAGCTTGCCAGGCTAAGAATAAGGAGCAGGAAAATCCGCCGGGTAAACATAACTTAGATGATTTACCATGCAAGATAATGTTTATCGCTTACATGGAAGCATTATATGGAGAAATGCAGATCCTTGCGAAGGGTTCTCCTTCAGAAGAATTCTACAATTCCCGTATCCAGATGTTCCGGAAAGCAACCGGATTCCCGTGTTGCTGCAACATAATCCGTCCCGGGCCATGTTTTCTCACCAGGTATTCGGGAATTCCGACATAGGTAGTAGGCCCCCTCAGTGCCACATTGTTCTGGATAAGCACCCCGTTATGAAATACGGTAACCCGGGGAGGAGCAAAATAGCTGGTGCTGTCCGCAGCGAAGCGTGGAGCCGTATACACAATATCGTAGGATTGCCATTCTCCCGGTTTTCTGCTTGCATTTACCAGGGGGGCATACTGTTTATAAAGGCTGCCGGCCTGCCCGTTCCGGTAGGTGCGGTTCTTATAACTATCCAGAATCTGAAGTTCATATAAACCCTGAAGATAGACACCGCTGTTTCCTCTGCCCTGTCCGCTCCCTGTAATCTCGGAAGGTGTTTTCCATTCAATATGTAACTGAAAATCACTAAAGGTTCTTTTGGTACTGAGTGATCCTGATCCCCGGGTAGATTGCATGGCTCCGTTTTCAATGATCCAGGTGGCAGCTTTGAACCCACTGTTGGGTCCCCATCCGGCAGTCTCTTCCCATTCCTGGTGGATGTCTGTTCCGTCAAACAGAATTATCGCATCCGAGGGTGCATCACCGGGGTTTTGAGCCGCCTGAACAAGGGGGACTTCCGGATCCCATATTTCTGTCATAAAATGGTTCATCCTCAGAAGTGAATCCTCCCCGGGTCTGTATCCGTCCTGTTTCATCCGTTCGTTGTCTGATCTTCTCTGTCCCTGCTGGGAATAGCCTGCCAGGCAGGTGGCAAAGAACAGAATGATGGTTATGAAGTATTTCATTGTATCCACTATTTAATTATGTGATTTAAAATATACCTACTCAAAAAAAACGGCGTGCTATTCGACTGGACCGGCCAGAAGTTTCCGGGCATAGTCCACGCATTTACCGGTTTCAATCACTGCATCCGAACCTTCAGGGATCTCATATTCCAGCTCAATATCGCAGTAGATATCCCACTGGTTTGCTTCAATCAGTTTCAGGATATCTCCAAGGGGAGTATCGCCCTGTCCCCACCTGGCATTGGTGTCGGGCGGATAGCCGTCTTTACCGGTTTTGTCTTTCAGGTGGATGCTGTAGATCCGCTTGTGCAGCTTACTGATCAGTTCATTGGGATGCAGGCCCGTTGCTCCGAAATAATGCCCCACATCCAGGTTCAGCATGTTGTTGGGGGAGTATGCCAGGTAATCTTCAAAATTAAAGGCCGTATCGCCGGGCTGGCCATGGTTGTGGAAAACGGCATACATATCGTGTTTTTCTGCGAAGGGTCCCAGGCGCCGGGCTGCCTCGTGGCCAATTTCATTGGTGACGGCCCTGGCTCCCAGGATCCTGGCAGATTCAAATGCGTAGTCAATTTCTGCGTCGCTCCAGGTGGCCGGGGAGAATTTTACTGTGTGGATATGGATTCCGGCCTCATCAAACATGGCTTTCAGCTCCCGGTATTTCTCCGGGGAGGCTTCGTTGATTCTCCAGTTGGCCATTTCCTCTCCATAGGCCTCCATTTGTTTCCTGAATTCTTCTCTCTCTTCCTCACTCATTTCCCTGAAGTTCGGTGGGAATTCCGGTCCGGCCGGCGCACCAGCAAACTCTTCCGCTATATTTCCCATCAGTTCCAGCGAGGAGATCCCGGTCTGCCCGCAGTATTTGATGATATCTTCGGGACTGCTCGGCATGCTGCGCCAGCTATAAGTAATTACACCGATTTGTACCCCGGCGTAATCAGATTCTGCTTCGGTCTTTTTGGTGGTGCCCGAACATCCTATCATCGTGATAAGTACCATGCCAAATGCCGATAATGCAAGTAAATTTTTTGTTCTGCGATTTTTCATACCATAGTTATTTTTAGTTCTTCACTGATGATCTTAAAATTAATTGTTAAATCAAGCTTATTCTAACCTGGATTATTCATAAATAAAAGGGAATTGTTCATTGAAAATGCTGAAAAGTCAGTAAATTCAAGTTGTTCAGAACAACCCCCTTATATACAATGATAAAGAATAATTTCAGAACTCCTTACTTGTCGCAATCTAAATTAGCGGAAATTTTGAAAACCATCCGTAAATCTGATCCTGGAAATGTGGTTTCTGTTTGGTTCAATAGGTCTGCAAGTTCAGCAGCTGCACGATTATATCGATTAGCCGATAAAGAATAGAGTATTACCTGGAGGGTCTTGTTCTTATAGTCCGGGACTACATCTGCATTGGCCTGTATGATTTGTTTGACTACCATCCTTTTTTCTTTTTCTGCATTGGCCAGGTATGGTGCTATAATAGAAGCTACAGCAGTTTCGGCCCTGTAACATATCATCTTGATCACATTCATAAAAATCTTGCTTTCAGTTTTCAGCTT
>JARGFM010000015.1 GCA_029210725.1 Bacteroidales bacterium
GAAGATGCAATCACAGTACAGCTGAAGAAGAAAAGAAATCTCCCCCTGATACTGGAGGTAATGCAAACGTTTTCCCGACAGAAATACCCCTGGCTTAAGGGTAAGAATGTTATTTTTGAAGGAGCAACCTATTCATAGCCGTAAATACGGGTGGTTGTTTACCGTGAAATTCTATGATAATACTTTGTTACAAGGATTATTAATCAATAATATGCCAACATTATATAAAGTATGTGTCTGGACAATTCCATTCCCCCCAACGAATAGAGATATGTTCGTCTTATCAGAAGGCAGCCCAAATATTTATTTTACAACCGAATGCAATTAGATTACATTAACTCTGATTTTGGGTAGTGTTCAGCTTCTTGTGTCTGGCCACAGCTGTCTTCCTGATGAATCCTTTCCTCATTAAATCAGTCAACTACCCCGTAAACATCAATTGCAAAGCCCCCGAACATCCGAAGATAAACGGGGGCTTTCGCGGTTTGGCGGTGGTGCCACCAGGAATCGAACCAGGGACACCAGGATTTTCAGTCCTGTGCTCTACCAACTGAGCTATGGCACCGATGCTGTAAAAAGCGAGGCAAATTTATATATTTTTTTGGAAAATTCCCATTATGGCTCTAAATGCGCTGGATTTTATACTTTTGTGGCGAAAATGACCTCCTTTTTACAGACATACCAGTTAACGAATGGCATCAGGCTCATTCACAGACCCCACTCTTCGGAGGTGGCTCATTTTGGCCTGCTTGTTCATACGGGCACACGGGATGAAAATCCAGAAGAACACGGGCTGGCACATTTTATGGAGCATATGTTCTTTAAAGGCACGGCCAAAAGATCCCCTTATCAGATTATATCCAGGCTGGAAGATGTTGGCGGGGAAATTAATGCCTATACCACCAAAGAAGAGACGGCCCTGTATGCCTCCTTTCTGAAACAGGACTTTAACAGAGCCGTGGAATTAATCCAGGATATATTTTTGCATTCCTCTTTCCCGGAAAAAGAGCGGGAAAAGGAGGCCGAAGTGATCCTGAGCGAAATCCAGGGCTACGAAGATTCTCCCTCCGAATTGATTTTTGACCGGGCGGAGGAGTTACTCTTTCCCAAGCATCCCATTGGAAGAAACATCCTGGGTACCGAGGAGTCCCTTGGCAGCTTCCGGAACGGAACGCTGGAAAAATTCCTGGCGGAGAACTACTCTACGGAAGAGATGGTCCTTTCCCTGGCCGGTGATATCCCTTTTAAGAAGTTCTGCCAGGTCGCCGAAAAATATTTTGGAGACATTCCGCAAAAACCCAGAAGCAGGAAGCGGATCAAACCTATAGCTGTTACAGCAGAGAAGCTTATTGAAAAACGAAATGTTTTCCAGAAGCACTGCATGATGGTCGGGCCTGCCTATGCATTGCCCGACCAAAAAAGATTACAGCTCTATTTATTAAATAATATCCTTGGGGGGCCGGGTATGAACTCCAGGCTCAATATGGCCCTGAGAGAACGCAGGGGATACTCCTACAGTGCAGAATCGCACTATGCTCCTTATACGGACACCGGGGTGATTATGATCTACTTTAGTTGTGATCCGGATAAATTCAACCGTTCCATGCAGGTTAGCCGGGAAGAAATCCGCAAGCTGCGCACCTCCCTGATCACAGATAAAAGAATGAGTCATGCCCGGAAACAGCTGATGGGACAACTGGCCATTTCATACGAAAATAACGAGCACCTGATGCTTACATCGGCCAAAAGACACCTGGTTTTTAATCAGGTGGACAACCTGGAAACCATCCGTCAGAACCTGGAACTTATTACTCCTGAAATGCTCAGGGAAACGGCCAATGAGATCCTGGATCCCCGGAATCTGAATACCCTTATTTTTGAGTAATGAATCTTTTTGAAAATGCTGAATCCCTGGACCAATACCTGGTAGAACATTCTTCCCCGGAAGATCCGGTGCTTAAGGAGCTGGCCCGCCACACCTATCTGAAAGAGGTACATCCAAGAATGCTGTCGGGGCACATCCTGGGAAGCTATCTCTCCATGTTCTCAAACATGATCGCACCAACGCGAATCCTTGAAATAGGAACCTATACCGGGTATTCGGCCATCTGCCTGGCGCGGGGACTCAGGCCCGGGGGGAAAGTGATCACCATCGAGGTCAATGATGAACTTCGTTCCACTGCCCTGCATTTCTTTAAAAAAGCAAATCTTCTTGAACAGATTCAGCTGATCAACGGGGATGCCCTGAAAGTCATACCTGAAATAGAAGGCCCCTTTGACCTGGTGTTTATTGACGCCCATAAAGATCACTATCCGGACTATTACCCTCTGGTTTTTGAAAAGCTCCGGCCGGGTGGATATATTCTGGCTGACAATGTGCTCTGGGGAGGCAAGGTCCTGGGGGCTTCAGAAAGGGATCATACTACCAGCACCATCGACCGATTCAATAAAATGATTACGGCAGATGCTCGGGTGGAAAATCTCCTGCTGCCTGTCAGGGACGGCATTATGGTAATTAAAAAGAAGTAGTTGTTTAATATAATTAAGTATAAGAGTAAACAATTCCTTTCTGTAAATTGTTTACTGCCTGTAAGTGATTAGAAGACCTATCTAAATGGCTGTTTATTCAATCAAAGAGCTGGAAAAATTCGCAGGAATTAAGGCCCATACCATCCGGATATGGGAAAAAAGATACAATCTGATTGAGCCCCACCGCACCAACACCAATATCAGATATTATACCGACAGTGACCTGAAAAAAATTCTGAATGTCGCTGTACTTTACCGGCATGGTATAAAAATATCCAATATTGCCAGGTTGAACGACCTGGAACTTCGTGAAGAGATTATCCGGGTATCCGCAACAGCAGAGACCAACGCTGTACTTATCGACTCCATGGTGCTCTCTATGATTGACCTGGATGAATACAAACTGGAGGCAGTCATCGATAAATCGATTCATAAAATTGGGTTCAAACCGACGGTTACGGAGGTACTTTATCCCTTTTTGGAGAAAGTTGGAATCCTCTGGCAATCAGGAGATGTCTATCCAGCCATGGAACATCTGGTAACTTATCTGATCAGGCAAAAAATTATTTCCGCCACTGAACTTCTTTCAAAAGCTTTTAACCCGGCAGGGAAAAAGTTTCTTTTGTTTCTTCCGGAAGGGGAATGGCATGAAATAGCCCTGCTGTTTGCCCAGTATCTGATCAAAGAGTCCCATCATGAGGTTCTCTACCTGGGACAATCTATTCCCTACTCCGATATACTGGCCATTGGCGCTTCCAAGAAATTCGATTTTATCCTGGTCTCCAGTGCAAATCTACAGCCTGGTTTTGACCTTGGCTCCTATCTGAAAGAGCTGGGGGTGGCTCTTCCGGATAAAAAGATCCTGTACTTCTCAAGCTGCAAAGGAGACCTTCCTGATAAGCTGTCGCCGAACCATATCTATCTGAAGCAGATCCACGACCTTACCAGCTTTTTGGGCAATTTGTCCTGATACCGGGAACAAATAAAAAAAAGCCGAGGTTCCTGTAATTTAGAATGGCTGATATTAAAATACCTCTTAATCCTCTATTATCAAGACTTTCCCTTCTCTACCTTATTTGGAATATTTTATATTTCAATGGGTTATAAATCAATAAAGCTTGACCAATGTTTAATTATATCATATATTTGTTAAACAATTAAGCGATTGTAGAACATAAAGCACCTGATATTATGACAACAATGGAATTTAACAGCAAACTGATAAATATGGAAGAAAGACTTGAGAGATTTGCCATTAGTCTTACTTCCAACCGCGAAGCCGCAAAAGATCTGGTTCAGGAGACTTACCTGAAAGCTCTTTCTTCCAAAGATAAATTTGTTGAATTCACAAATTTTGAAGCCTGGGCATACACTATATTGAAGAATACCTTTATAAATAATTACAGGAAGTCCGTCAGACAAAACACAATTGTTGATACCACCAAGGATCTTTACTACCTCAACAACTCCAGAGAATCTAACTTTATCAAGCCAGATTCCAGTATGCAGCATAAAGAGATCAACAAACACATCGATAAGTTGCAGGATGAGCTAAAGATTCCTTTTTTAATGCACACAGAAGGGTATAAGTATAAAGAAATTGCTGAAAAGCTTGACTTGAAAATAGGTACCGTGAAAAGCCGGATCTTCTTTACCAGGAAGAAATTAATGGAATCACTCGCCGACTATCAGTAGGAGTATAAGCGGATATAGAAGGAATTACAAGGGCAGTCTCCAACAAGACTGCCCTTTATCTTTTCCCATCCACGAAGAATTTACCCGCGAAACTGAGCATCAACAACTGCAAATGCAGCCATATCAATGATTTCACGAACCTCACTCTCCATCTGCAGGATATGAATTGGTTTTCCTAATCCCAGAAGAATGGGCCCGGTGACCTCTCCTCCCCCGATCTCCTGCATCATTTTATAAGCGATATTACCAGAACTCAGGTTGGGAAATATGATGGTATTCACTTTTCGGTTACCCAATTTGCTGAACGGGAATTTCTGTTTCCTCAATTCCGTATTCAAGGCATAATTCATTTGCATTTCTCCATCCGCAATAAGTTCGGGATGCTCCCTGTGAAGGATCTCTACAGCCTCACGGGAACGGAGGGCGCTGGCGCCTTTAATGGCTCCGAAATTTGAATAAGAGACCAGGGCAATCACCGGTTCCATATTAAAATGAGAGACCTGTTCAGCCACCATGACCGTGGCGTCAACCAGTGTGCGGGCAGAGGGTTGCACATTTACGGTGGTATCAGCGAAAAAGTAGGGACCCTTCTTTGTATGAACAATGTACATGCCGGCAATATGATGCTGAGGATTATTGGTGCCGGCAATTTGTATGGCGGGTTTGATCACATCGGCATATTTGCTGGAGAACCCTGAAAGAAATGCATCTGCATCTCCTTCGGTTACCATCATCATTCCAAACTGGTTGGACAGGCGCATCTGCTTTAATGCATCCTCATAAGTCATCCCTTTTCTCTGACGGATTTTATAGAGCTTCTGCGCATATTTTTTTCTGGTTGCCTCCATTTCCGGAGCTGCCTGATCCAGTATTTCAATCCCGTTAAGATCGAGATGATACTCTTCAATTAACTGTTCTATCCGTTGCTTATCTCCCAACAATAACGGATTAGCAATTTTGTCCTGAATGATCGTCTGCACAGCCTTTAGCATTTTAAAACTGGCCGCTTCCGCAAAGACAAGCCGTTTTGGATTCTGTTGAGCTTTCACTCTAACCTCGTGAATCAAACGATTCTCTATTCCCATCCTCTCCTTCAACACCTCTTCATAAGCCTCCCAGTCCGTGATGGGTGTTTTGGCCACGCCACTCTCCATGGCTGCCCTGGCCACAGCGGGTGCCACATGATAAATTAACCTGGGATCGAGCGGCTTCGGAATGATATAGTCCCTTCCAAAATACAGATTTTCGACCTTATAGGCCTTGTTGACCACCTCTGGCACATTGGTTTTGGTCAGAGAAGACAGTGCATTTACTGCCGCAATTTTCATCTCTTCGTTAATGGAGGTGGCCCTGACATCCAGAGCCCCCCTGAAAATAAAAGGGAAGCCAAGCACATTATTGATTTGATTGGGATAATCGGATCGCCCTGTGGCAAAAATGATATCCTTTCTGGCGGCGATGGCTTTCTCATAAGAAATTTCAGGATTGGGATTGGCCATGGCAAATACAATGGGATCACGATCCATGGATTTAAGCATCTCCGGAGTCAGCACATCTGCAACTGAAAGACCCAGGAATACATCAGCCCCCTTCATGATCTCCTCCAGAGTATTGGCTTCGGTTTCCCTGACAAACTCTTTCTTATACTTATTCAACCCTTCCCTACGGGTATTCAGAACACCGCGCGAATCAACCATAAACAGATTTTCGGCTTTAACCCCCAGGGAAATATAGAGTTTTGCACAGGAAATCGCTGATGCGCCAGCACCATTGACCACAATCTTCAATTGATGAATCTTCTTATCAACCAATTCCAGGGCATTTAGCAAGCCGGCGGCAGAAATAATGGCCGTTCCATGCTGATCATCATGAAATACCGGAATATCCAGCTCTTCTTTCAGGCGGGTCTCTATCTCAAAACACTCAGGCGCTTTGATATCTTCCAGATTGATCCCTCCAAAAGTAGGAGCAATGGCTTTAGCCACCTCAATAAACTGATCCACATCCTTGCGGTCAATCTCGATATCAAACACATCCACATCGGCAAATATCTTAAAAAGCAAGCCCTTCCCTTCCATCACGGGCTTACCCTGTAAAGCACCAATATCACCCAGGCCGAGTACCGCCGTTCCATTTGACATTACTGCCACCAGGTTCCCTTTTGCCGTATACTTATAGGCGTCCTCCGGATTATCTTTGATCGCCAGACAGGGGTCAGCCACACCGGGCGAATAGGCCAGTGAAAGATCCCTCTGAGAAGAGTATGGTTTGGTGGGTATAACTTCTATTTTCCCTGGTCTTCCACTGCTATGGTAATTCAGGGCATCTTCGCGGGTATTTTTAGACATAACCAGATATGTTTTTAGTAATCAATCATAAAAGTACAAAGAGTGTGATCTCATTGTCATTCATAATGACCTAAAACATCATGTTGTTAAGCAGCATGTCCACCTTGCCATCCCCTGAATGTCTATCTGAAGAAAAAACCCTCCTTCAGAGGGTCCTCCGGATCGAAGCAGAAACTGTTTCTGCCAGTAAAGGAAGCCGAACCCGTAACTTCAGGTATCACCGCTTCATGGGGTCCAAAGCGTGTCAATTCGGCCACCCTGACTTCCATGGTGGTTCCCAGGATACTTTCGATCATCATAGACTGTCCCATTTTCAACTCTGCTCTTGCAAAATGCAGCGCTGCACGTGCACTCACTCCGGAACCTGTGGCAGAACGATCCACTTCGCCATCGGCGAATATGCAAACATTGCGACTATCTCTCGAGGGATGGTGCGCCTTTCCTGTGAAGATGGTTCCATACAGGAAACTCAGATCCGGCTCAAAGGGATGGTTGATTTGCTGCTTTTTTATCACACTATGCTTGATCTGCATGCCGGTTTCAATCATTCTGTTAACTCCCGAAGGCTCCATCGATATATTCAATCTGTCTGCATCCACAATGGCATAAAAGGCACCGCCATAAGCCACATCATACTGTACCTTTCCCAGTCCCGGCACCTCAACTTGCTGATCTCTGGACAACACAAATGAGGGAACGTTTTTAAAGGAAATCGAATGAACGATCCCCTGTTCCCGAAAGCCGGTGGAGACAATCTGTCCCGGAGGAGCATCAATGATTACCTGCGGAGCGTCTCCTGCTATCTCAATCAGTCCCGTATCCAGTACAAATTTCGTCAGGGCAATAATGGCGTGTCCGCACATGGTACTGTACCCTTCATTATGCAAAAAGAAGGTCCCGAAATCTGCCTCTTTCGTAAAGGGTCTGGTAAGCACCGCCCCATACATATCCGCGTGGCCCCGGGGTTCCCACATAAGGCCTTTACGTATATGGTCCAGGTGATCCCTGAAATACTTTCTCATCTCCAGCACGGACCCGCCCTTTATTTCCGGATATCCATCCAGAAGTATCCGAAGTGGTTCTCCTCCGGTATGCATATCCATGGTTGAGATCCTGAGCCAGTGGCCGGGTGGGTCCCATTTCACCTTTTTAAGTTTGCGATCCACGATTTCCATTGATTTCAGGAGAGGCTTTCATAAACCAGCCTGGCCCCATAGAGGTCAAATGCCGCCATGCCCACCGATTTAAAAAACCGGGTTTCCCCGCTTCGTTTAACTCTTTCAAGGATCAGTTCCGACAGAGGGATTACCTGCCCTTCCCGGATCAACCCTTTTTTCAGGGGTTCCATCAGATCTCCGGTCTCAACAAGAGCAACCGGGGTATCAACAAAAACCTGGTCGATATGCGCAAATATCTCATCTGGAAATTCTCTCATATCAGGCTTATAGGAACCAATCCCGATAATCGTTTTCCCTTTCCACCATTCACCCCGGGCCGGTACAACGGCCCGCTGCGATCCGGTAGCAGTAATTAAGATCTCCGATTGCTCGCAAAGCTCCTCTGCACTTTTACAGGATATGACTTCAATGTCCGGATAAAAGCTCATAAACCGGTCTGTAAACCGGGACATGACCTTTTCGGAGCGATCCAGGATCCTGAGTTTTTCTATGGGGCGCTGCTGACAGGCAAAAAGCGCCTGGTGAAATCCCTGAATACCCAGACCAACAATCCCCAGGGAGGAAGCTTCTGTCGGGGCGAGGTAACGTATAGCCACAGCTCCCACGGCGGCTGTACGCATCGCTGTTAATTTACTTCCATCCAAAACGGCCAGGGGCTTTCCGGTCTGTCCATCATTCAGAACGACCGAACCATAGATCAAAGGCTCCTTTTTTTTCAGGTTCTCAGGAAAAACAGAGACGATCTTCGTGGAAAAATAGGAGCTTCCAAAGCAGGGCATCAGCAGAAGTGTATTGGAACCTCGGTCGACATGAACCCTTTGAGGTACCTCAACGATCCCCTTGGCGGTGTCAATGAAGGCCTGTTCCATGGCATCCGTCCACTGAACGACAGTGGAGGCATTTGCTATGTCCTGGCTGCTAAAATTTTTCATGTCAAAGACTTAGGGAACAAAATATGAAATTAACATAAAACTATGATTTTTAATGATCCCATATTTGAATACTGGTTGAAACAGGGTGCGAGTTTGTACTTGTAAGAACCGAGTTTAAAGGCTCAGCTAAAAAGCCAATAGCGGCGTTATGTATTGATTTTATTCGCTATTCTCCTTTGAAAAGTACCTTGGTTTCGTTTTCGTCCAGACAATTATCCCGATACCTGCAATAATAAACGGAAGGCTCAACAACTGTCCCATATTTAAACTCATTCCTGCTTCAAAGGTGACCTGGTCATTCTTCAAAAATTCAATTAAAAATCTTGCACTAAACAGGACAATCATAAAGACACTGAAAATGAAACCATCCCGTACTTCCATGTTCCTCTTTCGATAAAAAACGAATGATGAAATGAAAATCAAAAAGTAACTAAGGGCTTCGTATAATTGTGTTGGATGCCTTGGCACAGTTGGGAGTATATTACCAGTAGTACTATCGTAAAGCCTATCTCTGACAAATTCCACACCCCAGGGCAAATTGGTTGGAAAACCATAAATTTCTGAGTTGAAAAAATTCCCCAGACGGATGAAGACACTGGCTAAAGCCACCACAATTACAATCCTGTCCATAAGCCAGAGGAAAGGAATCTTATATTTTCTATTATAAAGCCAAAGAGCGAGAAGAATGCCTATGGCCCAACCATGACTTGCCAGTCCCCCTTTCCAAATTTTGAGGATCTCCAACGGATTCTTCAGAAAATAGTCTGGTTCATAAAATAAACAATGACCGAGTCTTGCACCAACTATACCGGCAATTGCAAGATAAACCAATAGACTATCGACCATTTCTAATGTGAGTTTGTTCCCACGGAGAAATCGTTTAAAAATCAAGTACCCGACAAATAAGGCTGAAGCAATCATTAAGCCATACCATCTGATACCATGGTTACCGATTGAAAAAATCTCCGGATCGAAATCCCAGGTTATTGCACAAAGTACCATAAGGTATAGAGTTGAGGTAAAAATAAAGCTAACATTAATTTCAATATCCTGATATCCAAAATATATAAATGTGAACACCAGTTATCAGTGAGACCGGGTGTGATCGGGAGTGGGAATATGTTCTGATGGCGACGTAGTTATATCTGATTTGAAATTATTATATCGAACCTATTCTTGAAACAAGTTTTTTGATGAGATATTTCAGATTACCAATGAGTTACAGAATAATAAAAGAAGAAACAGATGAAAAATCCGTTTCTTCCGTTTCTGTACCCAGAGCCGGATTGTTTTCCGAACCATTTTTGAAGGATCTGGATTTGATTTGGCAGCTGGATATAAGTTCAAATTCAACTCATCTTGATTCAATTTAAACCGAATAAGCATTCCGCCAATGTCGGAATAAAAAAGTGCCAAAAGCCGGAATACCTTTCTAACCCCATATAAATATTTTACATAACGCCAGTTATTATTTCTTTTTAAATGGATCGTCTTTGTATTTTGAAAAACCGAATACTGTTATAATACCTTTTTTATCATCAACCTTATAAATAACTATATATCCTTTAAAAATTAAATCTCGAATATCTTCACGATCAAAGAAGATTGATTTTCGGTTAGCAAAAGGCATATCGGGAATATCCCTGATCCTTATTATTATATCTGTTTTAAACTTTCTTGCTGCGCCTGGTTTATCTTTAGCAATATAATCAACTTGATCATTTAGTCTATCCCCAAATGTTTTAAGAATTCTAATCTTCATTTTTATGGATAGTTGCATCAAGTCTGTTTTCTAAGGCTTTAACAGTCGTGTATTTCGCAGTGCCTTCTTCAACGCTGGCTAATTCCTTTTCCAGGTATTGTTGGATGGATAGAAATGTATCATTTTCTTCAATCACTTCGACTTCATCTTTACTGAATTTGCTAAGAAGCCTGATCAAATTCTTGTACACTTTATCCTTTACGCGTAATCGAATCGTTTGCATGATTCATATTTTTCCTAAAGATACAAATTTGCATGGATATGCAGATAATAGATGACTGATGGCGACGTAGTTATATCTGATTTGAAATTATTATATCGAACCTATTCTTGAAACAAGTTTTTTGATGAGATATTTCAGATTACCAATGAGTTACAAAATAAAAAAACGGAAGATGCAGATCAAAAATCTGTTTCTTCCGTTTCCGTACCCGGAGCCGGGATCGAACCGGCACGGCCATTACTGGCCACTGGATTTTAAGTCCAGCGCGTCTACCAATTCCGCCATCCGGGCATCAAGCTGGTAGTTGCATAAAATATGTATAATACCTTTCTAACTACAATTTGCCCTGCCATCCTGGCATCAAGCTGGCAGTTGCCTTTGCTCAGCGCTGGCTTGCAAATTTAATCAAAATGCTTTAATCTGAATGCCGGGCATGAAAAAAGGGCACCCGCCTGGACACCCTTTTCTTCATTTGAGCGGGAAACGGGACTCGGACCCGCGACCCCGACCTTGGCAAGGTCGTGCTCTACCAACTGAGCTATTCCCGCAAATGGATTGCAAATATAGTACGCAAAAATCAATCCTGCAAACCAAATCGTTCTATTTTTCAGATTGATTAGTCCTCAAAAGGCTGATTATAATCCAGATAGCTTCTTTATCTCGTTCAATTTATTGAGCGCCTCCACCGGAGTGAGGTTATTGATATCCAGATCGGCTATCTGGTCGCGTATCTGCTTTAATACTGGATCGTCCAGCTGGAAGAAGCTCATCTGCAAGCCCTCTCTGCCTCCGGCCAGCTCGGCCACGGGCTTACTTAAATTCTTTTCTCCTCCGGTCTTTTCCAGCTCTGCAAGAATCTCATTGGCCCTCTTAACCACACTTCTGGGCATTCCTGCCATCCGGGCCACATGAATCCCAAAGCTGTGTTCGCTGCCTCCCGGAACCAGTTTCCTCAGAAATAGGACCCGGTCGTCCAGCTCTTTGATGGAAACATTATAATTGCGGACCCTGGAGAAAGAGGCCGCCATTTCATTCAATTCATGGTAGTGTGTGGCAAATAGTGTTTTTGCTTTCCCTCCCGGAAGCTCGTGGATATACTCCACCATAGCCCAGGCAATGGAAATACCGTCGTAGGTACTTGTTCCGCGGCCTATCTCATCCAGAATGACCAGGCTGCGCTCCGAAAGATTATTTAATATGCTCGCAGCCTCCAGCATTTCAACCATAAAGGTGGATTCTCCCAGAGAGATATTGTCCGAGGCCCCCACTCTGGTAAAAATCTTATCCACCCAGCCAATACTGGCCGACTCGGCCGGAACAAAACTTCCCACCTGAGCCATCAGGGTAATCAGTGCGGTTTGTCTTAGAAAAGCCGATTTACCTGACATATTGGGACCGGTAAGAATCATGATTTGCTGGTCTTTTTCATCCAGTCTGACACTGTTGGAGACATAGGTCTCATCCACCGGTAGCTGCTTTTCAATGACCGGGTGGCGCCCTTCGGTGATCTCAATGCAGGTAGAATCATTCACTTCGGGCCGGCAGTATCCGTTTTCCAGGGCCGTCACAGCAAAGGAGAGAAGACAATCGAGCCGCGCCACCAGGGAAGCATTTAATTGGATAGGCTTCACCCATCCGGAAATATCTGTAAGCAGTTTTTGATACAGACTTGCTTCCAGCGCCAGGCTCTTTTCTTCGGCCCCCAGGATTTTCTCCTCATAGGCCTTCAACTCCTCAGTGATATAGCGTTCGGCGCTAACAAGCGTTTGCTTCCTGATCCATTCTTCAGGGACCTTATCCTTGTGTGTATTGCGGACTTCAATGTAGTATCCAAATACATTGTTATATCCGATCTTGAGGCTCGAAATACCGGTCCGCTCCATCTCCCTCTGCTGCATGCCTACCAGATAATCCTTCCCTGCAAACATGATCTCCCTGAGTTCATCCAGTTCGTCTGATACTCCGGCTGCTATAACGCCTCCTTTGTGGACCTGAGCCGGGGGTTCTGCTTCTATTTCCTTTTCGATACGATCCTTCACCTCTGCACAGGGGTCCAGCTGAGAGGCCAGCTGTTGCAGGGATAACTCTTCCGATTTTTTGCATCGTTCCTTCAGCGGAGCAATGGCTTCCAGTGCGATCTTCAGCTGAATAAGTTCTCTGGGGCTAACCCTGCCTACAGCCACCCTGGAGATAATTCTTTCCAAATCACCCACCTGATTGATCTGCCGGGACAAAAAGTCCCTGAATTCTTCTTCCTGGCTGATGTACTCCACCAGGTTGTGCCGTTCACGGATCAGCAGTACATCTTTCAGCGGAAGCGAAATCCATCGCTTCATCAAACGGGATCCCATGGGAGTGACTGTCCGGTCCATCACATCCAGCAGGGTAGGAGCTCCTTCATACAGGGATTGGAATATCTCCAGGTTCCGGATGGTAAAGCGGTCCAGCCAGACATAATGATCCTGTTCTATGCGAGACAGACCGGAAATATGCCCCGTGCGGTTATGCTGAGTCAGATCAAGGTATTGAAGAATGGCTCCGCTGGCTATGATTCCATGACTCATCTCCTGAATTCCGAAGCCCTTCAGGGTCTGAGTGCCAAACTGTTGCTGCAGCTTGTCTCTGGCATTCTCTTCTGTATAGACCCACTCCTCCAGCAAAAAAGTGAAATAACTATCCCCGAATATCTCCTGGAACTGATCGCGATGGCTTCGCTGTACCAGGACCTCTTTGGGCTTAAAGCTGGTCAGCAGTTTATCTATAAAGCTCTGATCGCCCTGAGAGGCCAGAAACTCACCCGTTGAAATATCCAGAAAAGCGATGCCGTTGATCTGCCGGCCCAGATAAATACTGGCCAAAAAATTATTCTCCCGGTTATCCAGCACATTTTCATGGTAGGTAACACCCGGTGTAACCAGTTCGGTAATCCCTCTTTTTACAATTTTCTTTGTGAGTTTGGGATCCTCCAGCTGTTCACAAATGGCCACCCTTTGCCCAGCCCGAACCAGCTTAGGCAGGTAGTTGTCAAGCGCATGGTATGGAAATCCTGCCAGCTCCACAGAGGAGGCTGCTCCGTTGGCCCGTTTTGTAAGTGTAATGCCAAGGATTCCGGCGGTTCGGATGGCATCTTCTCCAAATGTCTCATAGAAATCTCCAACCCGGAAGAGCAATACTGCATCCGGGTGACTCGCCTTAACGGAGTAATACTGCTTCATCAGAGGCGTTTCAACGATATTTTTCGGAGTGGCCATCTAAACACCTTGTCCCCCAAAAATAGAGCTAATGTCACGATTATCGAAGGGTTGTTGAAAAGTAAGGGCTTTTATTTCTTCTGGTTTTTCACGTACTTCATACTATGAGTCCGGGAAAACACACGCTTACCTATCTTATTTTTGCCGGTTTCTTTCTGGGAATCCTTTTTGGCTGGCTCATCGGGGAACCCATTATACCGGTGGCTGAACCCATGCAGGAACTGTTCCTGAGGCTTCTCAAAATGGCCATCCTGCCGCTGGTAATCACCTCCATCATCAGTGCGGTGATCCAGGTTGGAAGTGGTAAAGGGTTGGGAAAGATCAGTTTGAGAACATTCATTTACTACATTAGTACAAGTGTTTTAGCCATTCTCACCGGACAATTACTGGTGAATATTTTCCGGCCTGGGAAAGGCGCCGAAATTGGCCTGATGGAACAGCCTGAAGGGATTGGAGTGGTGGACCAGGGCTTTGGGGAGATGCTGCTTAACCTGATTCCGGAAAATCCCTTTGCTGCCATGGCCAACGGCGATGTACTCCCTGTGATCTTTTTTTCTCTTCTCTTCGGTTTTTTTGTCACACGCCTGAAAAAAGACCAAAAGCACTTGATGGGCGGATTTTTCAAGGCTGCCTTCGAAGCCATGATGAAGTTGACCTCCTTTGTGATCTGGACCGCCCCCATCGGTGTGTTTGGAATTATTGCCGGTATCGTGGCCAAAACCGGTTTTGAAGCTTTTGCCTCCCTGGGAAAGTTCTTCCTGGTTGTTATGGCGGGCCTGGCCATTCATTTTTTTATCACCCTCCCCCTGATCCTGAAATACCTGGGGAAGTGCAGTCCGGTTAAACACTACCGGGGCATGCTTCCCGCTTTGATAACTGCTTTTTCCACCTGTTCAACCATCGTGACTCTCCCCTTAACCATGAAAGCGGTCACTGAAACATCGGGAGCCTCGGAAAAAGCAGCTGGCTTTGTGCTTCCCATCGGGGCCACCATCAATATGGATGGAACGGCCCTTTATGAATGTGTGGCCACCATTTTCATTGCCCAGGTATATGGATTTGATCTGGGACTGGCTCAACAGGGCATTGTGGTGCTCACCGCGGTCCTGGCCTCCATAGGTGCGGCCAGCATCCCCATGAGCGGACTGGTCATGCTGACCATCATCCTCCAGGCTGTGGGGCTTCCTCTGGAAGGAGTGGCCATGATCCTGGCGGTAGACCGGATCCTGGATATGTTCCGGACCACCGTAAATGTGTTTTCAGACAGTGTGGGGACCGTGGTTATCAGCCGGCTGGAAGGCGACTCATAAAAAATACCGTTCCTCCTGAAGGTGGAACGGTACTTTTAGATATTGTGAGGGTCTCTATAAACTTATATCCACCCCAACGGCAACAATCATGGTGTTCTTTCCATAGACATCTGCAAAAGGCACGGCCTGGGGAAAACCGGTAGGCTGATAGGACTGCGACTTGCTGTAGTCGTCGTACATGGTAAGGCTGACCCCGGCATTGATGGTGATCTTTTCGCCCACATCCACGAACACTCCGCCACCCACGGTCTGGCTCTTTAATGCATAGCTGAGATCCGACTGGTAACTGGCATTGACTCCATTGTTCCCAGTATAATACCCGGCGCTCACACCAAGAATACCCAGCAGCTTATACTCCAGGCCTGCGGAAAAGGTATACCCATTCTGATCAATGGACAGTTCGTTATTGATCTGCTCCCCGGCTTCATCGGTTTTTCCGTAATAAGCCGGCTTATCCAGGAAATAGTTGAATCCCACACTGGCCGTAAGTTTATTAATGGGCTTCAGTTCCGCACCCAGGGAGAGCATGCCGGGAAGATCGGCGCGGACCTTCTCTCCATCGGGGAACATGCCCACATCATCCGCCTCGGTATCATTGGTCAGTTCGATCTTGGTATGATGTTCATACTTGACCGCCACATTAAGCATATCTGAAAGATGCAGGTTCACTCCGATAATCGGGGTAAAGCCAGTTCCTTTTTGTGTCGCATTCAGCTCTTTATCGGCCGTCTGGATATCGAGGGCAGCAGCGGTTCCGTTCAGAAGACCAACGGTAGTAGGATCCAGTCCGGGAGTCAGGGCTACAATCCTCAGATAATCACCGGCAGGCATGGTCCCGCCGTAGGCAACAGGGGCATCAATGGTAATCCTGCTCAGCGAACCTTCGTAACTGTTGCTGGCCATAACCATCCTGGCTCCAAGAAAGACTGATAACATATCATTCACCGCATAGGTAGCACCCAGCTGGTAACCCATGTACGCAGAGGTTCCATTAAAGGAAGCATCCAGGTTATAACCGGTGATACTGCGAAATCCCGGATCTGTACCAATCGCATCAAGGATTCCCTGATCTATGGGAGCTAGTGCGCCCTGCAGCATCGGTACCAGGGAGGCCACGGGAATTTCGAAAGAAGGAAGTCCGGTGGGAAAATCGGCGCTTCCGCCTCCTCCAATAATATTGAACCCTCCGGAGAAAGTCCACTTATTCACTTTAAAAGCCGCATATATACTGGGGAAGATGGGGGCCATCAAATCCGCCTCGTAAGTTGCCGGAGAACCAGCTAAATAGGGGTAATCACTGGAGATGGTTCTGGTCTGAAAAATGGTCTGATTGGAAACGGACAGATGGAGTCCGTTATTCAGCTGGGCGAGGCCTGCGGGATTAAAGTAAACGGCATCCACTCCCAGGGTGGCATTCCTGGCTAGCATCCGTACCCACGCTGCACTCTGGTTCACATTGGTTACCAGTCCACCCGCCATCAAAATCTGGGAAGATACCAGCATACCAAGCACCAATAAATTCATTCTTTTCATGAGAATTTTTTTATGTTTAGCGCACACAAGAAAGTAAATATTTTTGAATATCAACATTTTTCCTTCTTTTTGGTTATCTCTGTATTCGTTAAAATGCTAGGATATGAAACCTTTATGGGATAAAAGATACAGTGACCCGGAGTATGTTTACGGCAAAGAACCCAATGGTTTCTTTGCCGCTCAGCTGGAGCATTCCGATTTGGGTACTCTTCTTCTTCCGGGAGAGGGAGAGGGCAGAAATGCTGTTTATGCGGCCCTTAAAGGGTGGAAGGTGGATGCCTTTGATCAAAGTCCGTCAGGATATGAAAAAGCAATCGGTCTGGCGTCGGAAAAGAAAGTCCGGATAAACTACCAGGTGAGTCTATTGGAGGACTTTACCTTTAAACCGGACTATTATGATTTGGCCGGACTGATCTTCTTCCATGTGGAAGGCCCCATGAGAGAATATCTGCATCAGAAAATATTTGAATCCCTGAAACCAGGAGGATCCCTGATACTGGAAGCCTTTCATAAAGAGCAGGCAAACAGGGACACCGGAGGTCCCAAATCCCTGGAAATGCTATTTGATAAGGAGACCCTTTTATCGGATTTTGCCGCATTTGAAACCAGGTTTCTTGAGAAGAAAGAGATCCTGCTGGATGAAGGACCCTTCCACCAGGGAGAAGCCTCGGTCATCCGCTATATTGGGAAAAAACCTCATTAGTATGTCAACCAGTTTTAATCATTCATTAAGCCAGGTAAATATCCTCTCCTCGGAAGAACTCTCTCCGGGCCTGTTCCTGATAAGCTTTAAACGTAGCTTCAACTTTAGAGCCGGACAGGTCATCGGAATTACCCTGCGCGAGGATGATGCCTGTCGTCTTTACAGCATCTGCAGCGGGGAAAAGGAAGAGGAGATCCGGATTCTGTACAAAGTGGTGGATGAGGGCTATCTGACTCCTCAACTTTCCGATCTGATGGCCGGGGATTCCATCTGGATCACTCCTCCGGGGGGAGAATTTACCGGAACACCGGAACCTGCTGTCTGGATTGCCTCTGGAACCGGAATCGCTCCCTTTTACGCCATGCTGCGATCCGCTCTGGGGCAAAACAAAATCCTGATCCATGGGAACCGTTACCTGGAGCAGTTCCATTTTTACGGAGAATTCCGGGAGGTCCTGGGCGAAAATTGCATCAGGTGCTGCACGGCTGAAACGAACCGGGATGTTTACCACGGAAGGGTAACAGCCTATCTGGAAGAGCAAGCGGAACTGGATCCCGCCTTAAAGTATTACCTTTGTGGAAGTGCCGATATGGTGGTTGAGGTCAGGGACCTTCTGATCAGCAAAGGGGTTCCTTTTCGTCATATTATCTCTGAAATCTATTTCTGATCCATGCGCGAAGTACTGTTCGGTAAGACCCTGGAAGAGTTAAAAGAAGTAAGTCAAAACCTGGGACTCCCTTCTTTCACTGCTAAACAACTTGTCGAATGGCTCTATAAGAAAGATGTCTCTGCCTTTCGGGATATGACCAATCTATCCAAGAAGGCCCGGGTTCTGCTGGATGAAAAGTACCTTACGGGGCTTATGCCCCCCGTGGATGTACAGGAGTCGGCCGATGGCACCAGGAAATATCTATTTCCTGCCGTCGGGGGAAAGTTTATCGAAACAGCCTATATTCCCGAAATACGGCGAAAGACAGTATGTATATCATCGCAGGTGGGTTGCAAAATGGGCTGCCTGTTCTGTATGACCGGGAAACAGGGTTTCCAGGGAAATCTGAGTTCAGGCGAGATTCTCAACCAGTACAGAAGTATTCCGGAATGGAGGGAGATCACCAACCTGGTATACATGGGAATGGGCGAACCCCTGGATAACCTGGAGGAGGTTCTGAAAAGCCTGGAGGTGCTCACTGCGGACTGGGGTTTTGCTCTGAGTCCACGAAGAATCACTGTATCCACCATTGGGATCACCCCTGCCATGGTCGAATTCCTTAAGCGGAGCGAAACACATCTGGCGCTAAGCCTGCACACTCCCTTTG
Organism: Bacteroidales bacterium; assembly: GCA_029210725.1. Classification (NCBI taxonomy): domain Bacteria; kingdom Pseudomonadati; phylum Bacteroidota; class Bacteroidia; order Bacteroidales; species Bacteroidales bacterium. The sequence continues at coordinate 18,781 of JARGFM010000015.1, forward strand.
AAAATGAACGGCGGAAACTGATGCCCGTTCAGCAGGTCTATCCCCTGAAAGAGGTTTTAAAGGAGATCAAATCCTGGGATTTTGGCCGGCAACGCAGGGTCTCCTTTGAATACATCCTGTTTAAAAATTTCAACGATTCAGCGGCGCATGTGAACGAACTCTCACGAATCCTTCATGGCATCCGGTGCCGGATCAACCTGATCCGCTTCCATCCCATCCCCGGCACCCCCCTTGAATCGCCAGACGAGCAAAGCATTCATGCATTTATGGAGAAACTGAAATCCAAAGGCATAAACACAACCATCAGGGCCAGCCGGGGGCAGGATATCTGGGCGGCCTGTGGTCTTCTTTCCACCAAAAAGCTGGCTGATAAATAGCAACTGAATCCATCAATCCTTAAAAGGATGACCTGGATAAATGATCTGGTGTTGCTGTTCTTTCCATCAAACTGCCTGGTTTGCGGGAAACGGCTTCACGGCCCGGGAGAAATACTGTGCTTTACCTGCGAAACTGAATTGCCAAGAACCGGATTTGAGAAAGATCAGAAGAATCCGGTCTCTCAGATTTTCTGGGGAAGGGTCCCGGTGATCTACGGAACCTCCCTGCTCCGATTTGAAAAAGGATCCTCCTGCCAGTCTCTGCTTCACGATCTTAAATACCGGGGAAACCGGAAGGCGGGACTCTACCTGGGGCGACTGCTTGGACAGGCTCTTTTGTGTTCCTCCTACTCGAATAGTGACCTGATCATTCCTGTACCCCTACATCCCAGAAAATTCAGGGAGCGCGGATATAACCAAAGCGAAATCATTGCCCGGGGGCTTACTGAAATAACCGGGATACCCCTGGCTGCAGGAATAATCAAACGTAAAGACTACAGCTCCTCGCAGACTGTCATGAACCGGCAGGAGCGCTTTGAGAATATATCTGAAGCCTTCATGCTTTGCGACCCTTCTCCTGATCTAAATGATAAAAAGATATTGATGATTGATGATGTGGTTACCACCGGGGCAACCCTGGAAGCATGTTGCCAGGTATTGAGCAGACATTTCAAATGCCGGATCTGCATTGCCACCGTATTTTGTGCATAGCTTACTGTGGAGCAAAGCTATAAGCCAGGGAGAGGGATATGGAATTATGATAATACCCCCTGTATTGCGGATGGTTCCATTCTTCGGGATCGCGAAACGGAATAGCAGAATTCGTGTATCGGAGACCGGTCATGATCCTGTCATGGAGCCGGTATCCAATGCCCGCAAAAACACTCAAACCAAATCTTCGGTTTTCGGGATATATGGAGGGATCTATGATTCCATTCTCATCCCAAAACCTCGCGCCTGCCAGGATCTCAGGCGCAAATCCTGTCTCCACCTTGATCTTTTCATCATAGAAATAGTGAACCGATAGCGGCAGTTCCACCAAATGATAAGTGCTCCGGATAAGAGTCAGATCGTTATCGGACGGACCCTTATAAACACCCCGGGTACCATACTTGATTTCGGCCTGCCAGTAAATTTCATATTCAATAAGGCGATTCATAAACAATCCGGCACATATTCCCAGTTTATTGAATCCCTTATAAAAGTCTCCATGCACCTGGGAAGCGGTCAGACCTCCAAAAACACCCAAATTCAACTTCTGAGCCCTTGCTGAATCAGGAAGGAGAAAAATGACACAGAACAACAGGATCTTTCCCATATGCCGGCTGCCGGTTCTAGCCATTCTTAAGCTCTTTTATCAGCAACTGCACTCCTTCTCCAGCGCCCTTGGGGATAACCCTGATTCTGGGATGACTCAAAATGTCAACTTCATTGGGATCAATTACATATACCGGGACCTCCCCTCGAATATAGTGGATCAATCCCGCTGCCGGGTAAACATTCATGGAAGTCCCAACAATCACAAAAATATCTGCCGACGAAACGATTTTCACCGCCTCTTCAAAAGCAGGTACCGCCTCTCCGAACCACACTACATGAGGGCGCAATTGTGATCCCTTTTCACACAGATCTCCCTCTTCCAGTTTCCAGCCCTCAATATCATAAATCAGTGTTGGGTCCACCGTGCTGCGAGACTTACGCAGTTCTCCGTGAAGATGCAGGATGGATCTGGATCCGGCTCTTTCATGCAGGTCATCTACATTTTGTGTTATAATGGAAACCTCATAATGCTGTTCCAGCTCCACCAGGCCGAAGTGTCCCCGGTTAGGTAGTGTTTCAAGCAGCTGTTTTCTCCGCTCGTTATAGAATCGTAAAACCATCGATCGGTCACGTTGCCATCCACCCGGACTGGCCACATCGTATACATTGTGTTCCTCCCACAAGCCCCCCATTTCCCGAAAGGTTCTCAGTCCGCTCTCTGCGCTTATACCGGCACCGCTCAGTACCACCAGTTTCTTCATAAATATGCCAATTAAGTCTGCTCTTCGGCTTCCAGCCGGCATTTATCACTCTTCCTGGCCAGGGTTTTTAACGGACCTGCTTCATTTGCAGAAAACCAGATATTGAACCCGTCCCTGCGTGCAATTCATCGTTGTTCCAAATTTCATGTTCCGGCAAAAAAATGACGTCTTTTACGTAAATATAAGATTTTGGCTGAACAATTAGTTTCCTTACTTTTAAGCAGCATGATCGACCAGCAAACCATAAATCAAATTTTCGATATTGCCGATATTGTTGAGGTTATCTCCGATTTCGTGACTCTTAAGAAAAGCGGAGCCAACTACAAGGGACTCAGCCCCTTTTCCAATGAAAAAACCCCCTCATTTATGGTTTCACCGGCCAAAGGGATCTTTAAAGATTTCAGTTCGGGAAAAGGAGGCAATGTGGTTGGTTTTCTGATGGAACATGAGAAACTCACCTATCCGGAAGCACTCAGGTACCTGGCCAAAAGATACAACATTACCATTGAGGAGAAGGAGCTTAGCGCCGAGGAGATCCAGCAAAAAAATGAGAGAGAGAGTCTGATGACGGTCACCGCCTTTGCCACTTCTTACTTTTCTTCTCAACTGGATAGCGAAGAAGGGAGAGCGGTCGGTCTGGCTTATTTCAGGAAACGGGGTTTTCGTGATGATGTTTTGAAGAAATTTGAGCTTGGTTACAGTCCCGAAAAACGTACTGCTTTCAGTGATGAAGCCAGTAAAAAGGGTTACAAGAAAAGCTACCTGGTGAAAACCGGACTCTCCATCGAAAGAGAGGACTATCTGTTTGACCGTTTTGCCGGAAGGGTTCTTTTTCCCATCCATTCTCTTTCCGGAAATGTCATAGGTTTTGGGGGCAGGACACTGAAATCAGATAAAAGTATTGCCAAATACCTGAACTCGCCCGAGTCTGATATTTATCATAAAAGCAGGGTTCTGTACGGGCTGTTTCAAGCAAAAAAAACAATTGTTTCAGGTGAAAAATGTTTTCTGGTAGAAGGCTATACCGATGTGATCTCCCTGCATCAGGCCGGAATAGAAAACGCAGTAGCTTCCTCCGGAACCGCATTAACCGTGGATCAGATCCGCCTTATAAAGCGTTTTACCCAGAATATAACCATTCTCTACGATGGGGACGAAGCGGGTATCAAGGCCTCTTTCCGGGGTATTGACATGATTCTGGAAGAGGGAATGAATGTGAAGGTGGTGCTGCTGCCCCACGGGGAGGATCCCGACTCTTTTGCACAATCGCACAGCTCTTCCGAATTCCTTGAGTATATCCGGTCTCATGAAAAGGATTTTATCTCCTTCAAAGCCGAAATCCTGCTGGCCGACGCTCAGCATGATCCGATCAAACGGGCACAGTTGATCACCGATATCGTCCGATCCGTCTCGGTGATTCCCGATGGTATCATGCGAAGTGTATTTCTGAAGGAAAGCAGCCTGTTGCTAGGTCTGGAAGAGCAGGTCCTCTACAATGAAGTCAATAAGATCAGGCGCCGAAAACAGGAAGAACAATGGCGCAGGGAACAAGCAGGTCTCCGCCAGTACGGGGATCCTTCCGTCACCACCCTGCCCAGACAGCCCGTGGTTCCGGGCTTTGTAGAGAACGTCTATTCCGAAGTAGAAGAGAGAGAGATCATCTACTTTTTACTGAAATTTGGGAATCATAAACTTCATATAAGTGGAGAGGAAAATGCCGAGATTAGTGTGGCTCTCTACATTATCCGTGAGATCCAGAATGATGAACTTGAGTTTACCAACCTGGTATACAAACAGATCTTTGAAGATGTAAAAGATTTGATTGAACACGGAGATGAAGTGGCAGAGCGCTATTTTGTATACCATGATCACCCCGAAGTACGGAAACTGGCAGTGGATATTTTTACTTCGCGCTATGAATTAAGCAAGGTGTGGAAACGCAAGGAGGCCTATGTTGAATTGCCCGGGGAAAACCTGGGTTTCGAAGTTCCGAAGACGATGCTATCTTATAAAATGATGGTCATTGAGAAAGCACTCTCCCAATTGCGAAAGGAACTGGAGGAAAGTGAAAAAAAACAGGATCTGCAAACCCTGAACGAAATCATCGTTAGGATTCAAAGCCTTGAAAAGGTAAAACGGGAGCTTTCCATTGGCTTGGGGGGACGAACGATAATCCGCTGAACTGATTTTCCTCCCGGGGTTTAATCCTCCTCCTTCAGTTTTTCCGCCAGGCTGTTCATCCCGCGCAGCACCCCCTTCTCAATACTCCTGAAATCCGATATTTCTCTATGCTGGTATTGTATGACCATATGAAGAGTTCTGCTCTTCTGCCTTAACAAATCATATAAGTCTTTTTTATTTAAGCGGTAAGCCTCTCTGATCCTTCTCTTCAGGAGATTCCGGTCCACGGCCCGTTTAAAAAGCCTCTTGGGCACCGAAACCGCCATAGCAACAGGATTGGTGCCCAACTCCTCCAATCTGAAGATGATCTTCAAGGGAGGAGCATAGACCGCACGGCCCGTCTCAAACAGGGAGGAGATGGCTTTCCGGCCGGAAAGCCTTTCGCTTTTAGAAAGTGAAAACTCTTTTACGATTTCCCGTTACTCTTATTGTAATCTTTTATAAATTTTTCCAGCGCCATGGTCATAGAAGGGGCCTGAGGCTGAGGAGCCGTAATGTCCAGGCGTAAACCGGCCTCTTGAGCAGCTGCTGCCGTCTTGGCGCCAAAGGAAGCGATTTTTGTATTGTTCTGTTTAAAATCAGGAAAATTCTGGAACAATGATTTAATCCCCGATGGACTGTAAAATACCAGGATATCATAATTCACATCAGCCAGGTCAGAAAGATCGCTACATTCAGTCCTGTAGAGTATCGCTTTGGAAAAATTGAAATTGCCTTTTTTCAGCAACTCTGGAATTTCCTCCTTATGTGCCGCAGACAGAGGCAGTAAGAATTTTTCTTCCTTATGCTTATTCATGATCTCCACCAGATGGGGAATTTTACCATTCCCGTAAAAAATCTTCCTTTTCCGGTATACGATATACTTTTGAAGATAGTAAGCCGTAGCTTCAGAAACGCAGAAATATTTCATCGTATCCGGAATGCTGGTCCGGGTCTCCTCAGCCATCCTGAAATAATGGTCAATGGATGTTTTACTTGTAAAAATAACGGCTGTGTGAGAACCAAGGTCCACTTTTTCCTGACGAAAATCTCTGGCTGTAACCCCTTCAACATGAATGAAGGGCCTGAAGTCAATTTTCAGGTTATGCTTACTTGCTAAATCAAAGTAGGGGGATTTGTTATTCTCAGGCTCTGGCTGAGAAACAAGGATTTTCCTTATTCTTCCCATAGTATTCCGTTTAAATTTCTCTCTTAAAGGACACCTTCTAACCACCTGTATAATAATACAAGAGGCACTATTTCAAGGGCACAAAGGTACAAAAACATATAGAAAACCAAAACTTCTTTTCGATAAGAAAATACGATCCCCCTTATGATTCTCATGACCACGACCCCGGAGAGGACTAAGATACTTGACCAAAAAAACACCTCCTTCACAGCGCCCTGGGTGTAAACCAGCAGGAACATAAGGGGCAAAATTACGATTCCCAGGAGTTTGTTAAAAATGAAAATGTTATACAGATATTCCCGGACAATCCCTGGTTTATTAAACAGGAAAGCGGCCGTATTAAACAACACCAGCTTGCCTAAAAACAGGCTCGCCAGCAAAGCCAGATTAAACAGGTACAGTAAAGCTCCCTGCAATTCATAGGGATGACGACCCACCCTGTTCTCGATAAGGAAGAGCAGAAAAGCCAGGCTAAGAAAATAATAAATGTATAAGATTATGTCTAACTGCCTCTGCAACTGGCTATTGTCATGATATATTCTGTTGGCAACCTGAAAATTTGTAGAAGCCTGGAGCGTTTGTATCAGCATGTTGCCATAATAGAGTCTGATCCATGCAAAAAAGCCGATCATTAAAAACAGATAGATAAAGAACCAGGTGGGTTGGTGAAACGGTATTCTAGCCATGATCTCTATCCCCCCTCCAGGGGGAACAACAGATGAAATTTCAACAGCAGAGCCCGTAAAAATGGCTTGTACGATGGTATCCTGGCCCGGCATTTGTATAAAATTTGATCACAAAGATACATATCACAATTATTAAAAAAAGTTAATATGTGCGGAAGAATTAAATTCTTTATGGTTCCTTTATACCCTCTTGAACCAAGTGATAACATGACTTGTAATAAAATATGGAACGGATGAAAAAGAAGAAACATATCATATACATCGCCGGATTTCTCGTTTTCTTCCTGAGCGTTGGCTTTTCCACTTTAAAAAACAAGGATCTTGAACTGGTTAAGAACCTGGATATCTACTACACACTATTCCGGGAGCTGAACATGTTTTATGTAGATGAAACGGATCCTGAGAAACTTGTTACCACCAGTATTGAGGCCATGCTCTCTTCCCTGGACCCCTATACAACCTATATTCCGGAATCCGACATGGATGATTTTCAATTTCAGACAACCGGGGAATATGGAGGCATCGGTTCTTTAATCCGCAGGTCCGATGAACAGGTGATGATTGCAGAGCCTTATGAAGGATTTCCGGCAGCAAAAGCCGGAATCAGAGCTGGCGATCTAATTCTGAAGGTAGATGGGGTCTCTACTGAAAATATGGAGATAGAATCGGTCAGTGACAGACTTAAGGGAAAACCCGGGACAGAGTTCTCTCTGACCATTGAACGATTTGGAGAAGAAAAGCCCCTGCAATTTAAACTGACCAGGGAGAAAATTTCGATTCTAAATGTTCCTTATTACGGGATGATTGACCAGGGAACGGGATATATCCGCATCTCTAACTTTACGACCGGAGCAAGCCAGGAAGTTGAAAATGCAATTAAGGAGTTAAAAAAAGAACCTCAGCTGCACTCTCTGGTGCTGGATTTACGTTCCAATCCGGGAGGTTTACTGATTGAGGCTGTCAGAATTTGTAATCTTTTTGTCGATAAAGGAGAGTTGATCGTAAGCACAAGGGGCAAGATGAAACAGTGGGATTCTGATTATTCCACCACCAGGGAGCCCATGGACCGGGAGATCCCCCTGGTGGTATTGATTAACCGTGGATCGGCCTCCGCCTCTGAAATTGTGGCGGGTGCCCTGCAGGACCTGGACCGTGCCGTAGTCGTGGGCCAGCGGACTTTTGGTAAAGGTTTGGTCCAGACCTCAAGGCCCCTGAAGTATAATGCACAATTAAAAGTTACCACCGCTAAATATTATATTCCCAGCGGGCGTTGTATCCAGGCTCTGGACTATACTCATCGCAATGAAGATGGCAGTGTGGGAATGATTCCCGATTCCCTTATTTCTGAGTATCAAACCCAAAACGGGCGTCTGGTTTACGATGGTGGAGGCATCCAGCCAGATTTTGAAGTCATCCCGGAAAAACTCTCTGAGATGGCCATACAGCTTTATACTCAGGGGGTATTTTTCGATTATGCAACACGTTTCCGAAACACACATGAAGATATAGATTCTCCAGAATCATTCTCATTATCAGATGAAGAATATGCGCTATTTAAATCTTTCATTGAAGATAGGGAATTTGAATTTCAAACCGCAAGCGAAAAAGCCTTTGAGTCCCTCAGGGAAAGTGCCAAAAGGGAAAAATATTATGCTCTGGCACAGGAGGAATTTTCTTCCCTGGAAAGTAAGCTTGTCCACAATAATCTAAAAGATCTGGAAACATTCGATTCCGAGATCCGGCAGATTCTCTCCGAAGAGATTGTGAACCGTTATTATTATATGAGGGGCAGAATCTTAAAACAGATACAGGATGATAACCAGCTGGACAAGGCTCGTGAAATTCTAAATGAACCCGGTCTGCTAAAAGAGGTACTGAGCGGAAACCAGGGGGCCCTGGCTAAAGCCGGCACCGGCTGAGAAAGATATTAATGTGCCTCAAGCCAATTGGCTCCCTGGCCCATATCTACGATAAGAGGAACGGATAGTATGGCTGCATTCTCCATCTCCGTTTTTGTAATTTCTTTTACCCTCTCCAGCTCCCGGGGTAATACATCGAAATTCAATTCATCATGAACCTGAAGAATCAGGGCCGACTTTAGCTTCTCTTCTTCGAATACCTCCTGAATCCGGATCATCGCTATCTTAATAATATCCGCAGCAGAACCCTGTATGGGCGAATTAATGGCATTACGTTCGGCATTACCCCGCACCACCGAATTCCTCGAAAGAATATCCGGAAGATAGCGTCTTCTTCCGAACATAGTTTCCACATAACCCTTCTCACGAGCCATCCGGATCGAGGTATCCATGAATTCTTTTACTTTGGGATAACTTTCAAAATATCCATCTATGAGACTTTTTGCTTCCGCCCTGGATATAAGCATTCTCTGCGACAAACCAAAGGCCGATATCCCGTATATGATGCCAAAATTTGCTGTTTTGGCCCGGCTTCGCATCTCCCTGTTAACTTCCTCAGGATCAATCTTATATACTTTAGAGGCCGTCGCTGTATGGATGTCTTCATGACTTACAAAAGCCTGAATCATCTGCTCGTCTCCGCTTAAATGCGCCATCACTCTTAATTCAATCTGAGAATAGTCGGCTGAAAAGAAAACATTTTCCTTTTTTTCCGGTATAAAAGCCCGCCGGATCTCCCTGCCGCGCTCCTCTCTGATTGGTATGTTCTGTAAATTCGGATTTACAGAGGAAAGCCTCCCCGTAGTAACCAGGGCCTGATTAAAAGAAGTGTGTATTTTACCTGTAGAAGGCTTCACAAGCAGGGGAAGTGCACTAACATAAGTGTTTAGTAATTTCTTTAACGATCTATATTCCAACACCTTACCCACCACAGGGTGTTTGTCTTTCAATTGTATCAGAACCTCTTCGCCGGTTGCATACTGCTTGGTTTTCGTTTTCTTGGGATTCTCAACAATTTTCAGTCTCTCGAAGAGTACCTCTCCAAATTGCCTGGGCGAATTGATGTTAAACTCCATGCCCGCCAGTGAAAATATCTGTTGTTCTGTTTCCAGGATATCTTCTCTTAACTTCCTTGCAAAAAGATTCAGAGCCTCTACATCCAGTTTCACTCCATGATGCTCCATCTTCATCAAAACCGGAATGAGGGGCATTTCAATATTCTCGGAAAGCTCATTGAATCCATTATCATGCAGTTCTTTTCTCAGAATCTGAGCCAGCTGCCAGGTAATGTCTGCGTCCTCTCCTGCATATTCACAAGCTTTCTCCGGATCAATGGACCGGAATGATAATTGTCTGTTTCCCTTTTTACCTATCAGAGTTTCTATGCTGATCATGGAATAATTCAGGTATTGCTCTGCCAGCACATTTAAACCATGCTTCTGTTCGGGTTTTAAGATGAAATGTGCAATCATTGTATCAAATAAGAATCCCTTTACATCTATATCATAATTCTTTAAGATGTGAAAATCATACTTTAAATTTTGCCCGATTTTTTCTATCGTTTTATCCGCGAACGGGGCCTTTAATAACTCCAACCATTCCAATATTTCTTCCCGGTCCTCCCCAAATGCAATATAGGCCGCTCTGTTTGCCTCCCAGCTAAATGCAAGACCAACCAGTTCTGCTTCTATCACATCCAGACCGGTTGTCTCGGCATCAAAGCAAAATGATTTTTGACCGGATAACTCCTCAGCCAGCGAAGCAACCTCTTCTTTGGTATTGATCAGCCTGTAATGGTGATCGACCGTTTCAATAGAAGCAAACAAATTTACCCGACTGGCTTCCCTATGTTCAGCAGAATCCCCAAATAGATTTCCCTGTCCGTTCATCGAGGCAGAATAAGCAGGCTCAGGTACTGCTTCATTCGTCGTTCCGGGGGCTTCGGTCCGTGTAGAACCCAACACCCTTCCGGCTAGATTTTTAAACTCCAGTTCATCAAATAAATGAATAAGCTCCTCTTTGTTAAGCTCTTTTCTTATAAGATCATCCAGGGAAATTTGTACGGGTACCTCTAAATAAATGGTAGCAAGTTCTTTTGAAAGCAAAACCTGCTCCCGGGAAGATTCCAGGTTCTCCCTCTGTTTACCCTTTAACTGATCAATATGTTCGTAAACTCCTTCCACGGATCCGAATTGCCCGATCAGCTTCTTGGCTGTTTTTTCACCTACTCCTTTCGCTCCGGGAATATTGTCGGCTGAATCTCCCATTAATGCCAGATAATCAATTACCTGTTCGGGTTGTTCCACGAGGAACTTCTCCCTCACTTCATTTACTCCTATCACTTCAGCTGCTCCTCCTCCTCGCCCTGGCTTATACATAAATATCCGATCCGAAACCAGCTGGGCAAAATCTTTATCAGGAGTCATCATATAGACAACAAAACCCTCTTTCTCTGCATGCTTTGCCATGGTTCCGATTACATCATCCGCCTCATAACCAAGCTCTTCAATAACAGGAATATTGAATCCCTTCACAATTTTCTTAATATATGGAAGGGCCGCTTTGATATCTTCGGGAGTAACATCCCTGTTCGCTTTGTAATCCGGGAACATCCCATGCCTGAAGGTGAGGCCAGGAGGATCAAAAACCACAGCAATGTGTGTGGGATCTTCCTTTCTGAGAATCTCTTCAAGGACCAGAGTAAAACCAAATACGGTTGAAGTCGGCAAGCCCTTTGAATTGGTCATGGGGTTTGAAATAAAGGCATAATAAGCCCGGAAAATCAAGGCATAAGCATCCAGAAGGAACAGTTTTTTTTCCACTACTAAGCTATTTAACTACTGATTATCTGTTAGATACCACTCCGCATAAGAAGTCGCTGTCTCATAGAGTTTAATAGAATACAACTCTACACCGGCAGGAAGAGAGGGACTTAATTTTTCTGCAATATGTATGACCAGGTTTTCACAAGTAGGCTGAAAATCAACGAGATGAACCTTTTCATACATCTCATTAGCCTTTTCTGGAAGAGAGCTCTGCGCATCTCTGTTTATACACAGGGAATGATCGAAGTAATCAACCACCGGTCCTTTAACCATTGCTTTCAGATCCGCAAAGTCGAGGACCATCCCCAACTTGGGATTATCCTTATTTGTTATGGGGGCTCCTGCAACGGTTATGAAAAGCCTGTAGGAATGTCCGTGAATATGCCTGCACAAACCATCATAGTTCTGCAGCGCATGCGCCATTTCGAAATGAAACTCCTTGGTAAGCCTGACTTTGTTCATCATTAAAGGCTAAATTAATCGCATGCACATTCGCTGATACACCTTATCAGAGTACTAAGGTTTTTTCGTTTCAGGTAATAAAGGGTGTTCTTACCTTGCCTCACTGAAGCCAGAATTCCTTTGTCCTTTAAAATACCGAGATGATGAGATGCTGTCGATTGTTCTATTTTCAGCAGATTGTGTATTTCGGTTACATTCAATCGGTTTCCTTCCCCCAGATAACCAAGAATGGCCAGACGCATGGGATGTGAAATTGCTTTGATCATGTTAGCAGCCCGATCAATCTCCTCCGGTTTAAGATCTGAAAACTCCATGTGTGTACTATTGTTTTGCGAATACATATTGATCGAATACAAATATATTAATATTTAAGGTATTTAATATGTTATTCTGCCCCATATAAAAATTAACACGATTCAGCATTCTTTTTTCTACCTTTGAAAATTCTCAATAATTACCAATGATCAATCTGGAGAATATCAAGAAACCCGTGAGCCTTGAAATGAAAGAATTTGATTCTCGTTTCAAATCCGAAGTTTCCAGCAATATTCCTCTATTGACGATGGTAACCCGCTTTGTTCTTCGCCGCAAAGGAAAACAGATGCGCCCGCTGTTTGTGTTCCTTTCTTCCAGGCTGACAGGAGAGATAACCGAGGCCACCTATACGGCAGCCTCCCTGATAGAACTGATGCATACAGCCACCCTGGTCCATGATGATGTGGTGGATGAATCCAACGAACGCCGGGGAATTTTTTCGGTTAATGCTATATGGAAATCAAAAATTGCCGTGCTTTTTGGTGATTACCTTCTTGCCCAGGGCTTATTGCTGGCTGTTGAGAGAAAAAACTACGATTTGCTGGAAATCGTATCTCGCGCCTCCAGAGAGATGAGTGAAGGAGAACTGTTGCAGATTCAAAAATCCCGAAGTCTGAATATCGATATGGAAACCTATTTCGAAGTGATCCGAAAAAAGACTGCCAGTCTGATCGCTTCCTGTACAGCTTGTGGTGCCAAAGCGGCCGGAGCCACCCAGGAAATGGTGGATCGCGTATATGAAATGGGTATTCAAATTGGTATGGCCTTTCAAATTAAGGATGATTTATTTGATTATCAACAACATGGGACAATCGGGAAGCCTACCGGAAACGATATAAAGGATAAGAAATTTACGCTCCCCCTGATTTACGCACTGAATCAGGCAGAGTCCTCCAGGAAAAAGGCAATTATTCGAAAAATAAAAAACGGAAATCGCAGTCAACATGTGGTCAACGAGGTGATACAGTTTGTGAATGAAATGGGGGGAATCGATTTTGCCGTTTCTAAAATGCAGGAATATAAATCAGCCGCCATGGATATCCTTTACACTTTTCCTGATTCTCCGTCGAGAAATTCTCTGCGAGATCTTGTTGAGTTTACAGTTTCCCGAAAAAAATAGATTATTTTTCAAGATTCTGAAAATGTGTCTGTACCAGCCTGGCCCGGGCTAAGCCTATTTCCTCTGAAAGTTGCTTTGCGCTTGCACGTTTTATCCCATCTATGGATTTGAAGCGACGGTATAATTTTTCAATAGAGCGGCTTCCTATTCCTTGAATTTCCTCCAGCTTAGAACGGCTCATGGCTCCTGAACGCTTCAGCCTGTGAAAGCTAATTCCAAATCTGTGTGCCTCATTTCTGAGGTTTTGAATCAATTTTAAGGATTCTGAATTCTTATCTATATATAGCGGAATCTGATCGCCGGGAAAATAGATCTCTTCCAATTTCTTGGCAATTCCCACAATGGCAATTTTATCCCGCAAATTGAGTTTGTCCAGACTACTTAGCGCCGAACTTAACTGTCCCTTTCCCCCATCCACGACAATCAATTGAGGAAGGGGTTTCTGCTCCTCCAACAAGCCTTTATAACGTCTGTAAACAACCTCTTTCATACTCGCGAAATCATCGATTCCCTTTACCTCTTTTATATTGTAGTGCCGGTACTCTTTCTTCAGTGCTCTGCCATTCTTAAAGACCACACAGGCCGCGACAGGATTGCTTCCCTGCATATTGCTATTATCGAAACACTCAATATGTCTGGGCAGGTCCTTCAACCTGAAATCTGCCTGAACAGCTTTCAGAATTCTCTCTGCGGATCCCGGTGGTTTTTTTAAGCTGCTTCTTTTAAATTTTTCCAGCCTATAGCTTTTGGCATTCCTGAGAGACAATCTTAGTAATCTCAGTTTATCGCCTCTCTGGGGAATGACTATTTTCAAATGCGGAAAATACTCCTTCATATCCAGGGGAACAATGATTTCCCGGGAATTGCTCTCCATTCTGGTTCTGATATCTGTGATGGCAAAAGCCAGAATTTCAGCATCTTCTTCATCCAGTTTTTTCCTTATTTCAACGGTGTGTGCCTGAATGACGGCTCCTTTGACAAGCTTGAGAAAATTTACAAAGGCTTCTTTCTCATCGCTAATAATGCTGTATACCTCCACATCATGAATGGAGGAATTTACGATTGTGGATTTACTTTGATACCTGGATAGTATTTCAATTTTCTCTTTAATCTGATTTGCCTCCTCGAAGCGAAAAGCTGTTGCATGACGCTTCATTTCACCCTCCAAATAAGTGATCACATCGTTCAGGTTCCCCTTTATAATGTCCCGAATCTGGCCAATACTCCTTTCATAGTCCTCTTCATTCTGCAATCCGGCGCAAGGCCCTTTACAATTCCCAATATGGTATTCCAGGCAAACTTTAAACCTTCCTGCTTGAATGTTCTTTTCCGTTAATGCGTATTTGCAGGTTCTTAATTGATAAAGTTGCCTAATCAGGTTCAGTAATATTTTTACCGCATAAGCGGATGTATAGGGTCCATAGTATTTTGATCCATCGTTTAGAACTGTTCGCGTGGAAAAGACTCGTGGAAAAGGTTCCTTTTTAATGCAGATCCATGGGAAGGTTTTATCGTCTTTTAGTAAGATATTGTATCGCGGTTGATGCTTTTTAATCAAATTGTTTTCCAATAATAAGGCATCCGATTCACTATCAACGACGATCACTTTGATATCAGTAATCCGGTCAACCAGAACCTTTATCTTGTAAGAATCAAATTTGTTTTTGGTGAAATAGGACGAGACCCGCTTTTTTAAATTCTTGGCTTTCCCGATATATATAATAGTTCCCTTTTTATCATAAAACTGATACACCCCCGGTTGATCAGGAAGTGAATGAAGGATCGAAGAACCGTCAAATTTTTGACTCATTTTAAGCCAAATTATGATGAAATTTCAAGGGCAGGGTCCGTTAGCTAATAAATATGCTCTTCTAAGAGCACTACAAGCACTTAAAAAATTAGAATTTCCAGATCTAAGTGTCTCATCCTTATTGTATTTTCAAGAGCGAGCCATCCCTAATCAGCGAAAGGAATACCATAACATAGAGCTGAATTAATGCCCTTCGAAGCTAATAACCGAAGCCACATCGTAAGTGCCCAGCTTTTTTCTTCCGCCAAGTTCAGGCAGCTCAACCAGGAACAGCACTTTTACAATCTGACCCCCCGCCTCCTCCACCAACTTACATCCCGCCTCCGCGGTTCCTCCGGTTGCCAGCAAATCATCTACCACCACGACCAACTCTCCCGGTTGAACAGCATCCACATGCATTTCCAGTGTATCTTCACCGTACTCCAGCTTGTATTTTATTCCCATTTTCTTGTAAGGAAGCTTTCCCGGCTTTCTCAATAAAGCCACTCCTCCTCCCATTTTTGCCGCCAGTGCTCCGGCTAAAATAAAACCCCTGGCCTCAATTCCAACAAATTTGTTGAAAGCGACAGGCTGCTTTTTTTCGTCGATCAGACAACTTTGCAGCATTTCCAGGGCCAATGAAAAAGCATCTCCATTTTGAAAAACGGTGGTCAGGTCCCGGAAGATGATCCCTGGTTTTGGATAATCAGAAATGGAACGGGTGATTTCCTTCAGTCTAGTTACAGCTTCCTTTTTATTCATAATGCCGAAATTTACAAAAAACGTTCCACGTGGAACTATCTCCCCATATAAATGAGCAGGACACTTATGTCGCTGGGTGAAACTCCGGATATACGCGAAGCCTGGCCAATGGTAGCCGGCTTAATTTTGCTTAACTTCTGCCTCGCCTCAGTAGATATACTTTTTAGACGCTGATAGTCAAAATTCTCATCAAGCTTAATCTTCTCCAGGCGCTTTATCTTAGCGGCCATTTGTTTCTCCCTGGCAATATACCCTTCATACTTAATGGCAATTTCGGCTGCTTCAATAATCTCTCCGGCTCTTTTTCCACAGCTATGTTCAATAATCTTCAAACCTTCAAACTCCGCCATCAATTCATTCAAACGAACCTGAGGCCTTTTGGCCAGTTCAATTAATTTCACCTTTTGTTTCAGGGGGGTGGTTTTATATCGCTTTAAGAAGTCATTAATCTCTTCCGGAGCCACACTATACGATTTCAAATACTCTATCAGGCGATTCACCAACTCTCTTTTGCTCATCAAAAGTTTCATCCGCTCAGGACCAGCTAAACCCAGCCTGGAACTCAGCTCAGTTAGTCTTTCGTCGGCATTGTCCTGCCTTAACAATATTCTAAATTCTGCTCTCGAAGTAAACATCCTGTAAGGTTCATCCACTCCTTTTGTAACCAGGTCATCTATCAATACTCCAATATAAGCCTGGTCCCTACCTAAAACAAACTCCTCATAACCTCGTATTTTAAGGCTTGCATTTATTCCGGCCATCAGGCCCTGTGCCCCTGCCTCTTCATATCCAGTGGTACCATTGACCTGCCCGGCAAAATAGAGGTTCTTCAATCGTTTTGTTTCTAGCGTATGATAAAGTTGGGTGGGGGGATAGTAATCGTATTCTATGGCGTATCCAGGCCTGAATACTTTCACATTCTCCAGCCCTTTAATCTCCAACATCGCCTTGTATTGTACCTCCCAGGGTAAGGAAGAAGAGAATCCATTGATATAGTATTCAATAGTATCTAGTCCCTCGGGCTCCAAAAATAACTGATGCTCCTCTTTCTCCGAAAAAGTGACTATCTTGTCTTCAATACTCGGACAGTAGCGCGGACCAATACTCTGAATGGTTCCATCAAACATGGGGCTGTCTGAAAAACCTTTTTCCAATTCCGAATGAACCGTCAGATTAGTATGCGCAATATAACAGCTTCGGTGGTCCGAATAATCAATTTCATAATCGAGATAACTAAACTTTCTGTTTTCCGTATCTCCGGGCTGCTCCTGCAGTTTTCGAAAATCGATACTCCTTCCATCAATCCTGGCTGGGGTCCCTGTTTTCATCCGACCAATTTCAAAGCCATTTTTAGCAAGTTGTTCGCTTAACCCATGAGAAGGAGAGTCGCCCATTCGCCCCCCTTTCATCTGCACTTTCCCCACATGCATTAGCCCATTTATAAAAGTGCCTGCTGTCAAGACCACCTTCTTTGAACAAAATTCAATGCCCATCACGGTCCTGACCCCCTTAACCCGATCCTCCTCTATAATTAATTCGCTTACCGTATCCTGCCAGAATTCCAGGTTTCCAAGGTTCTCGAGCACTTTTCTCCACTCCAGCGTGAAGAGAGTTCTGTCGCATTGCGCCCTGGGGCTCCACATGGCCGGACCCTTGCTTCTGTTCAGCATCCTAAATTGAATCATGGACCGGTCCGTCACAATGCCGGAATATCCTCCAATTGCGTCTATCTCTCTGATTATTTGACCTTTAGCTACACCACCCATGGCTGGATTACATGACATTTGCGCATATTTTGTCATATCCATGGTGATTAACAGGGTCCTGCTTCCCATATTGGCAGCTGCAGCAGCAGCCTCACATCCTGCATGCCCCGCCCCAACAACAATAACATCGTATTGTGCTTTCATCTTAAACCATTTTCAACCACAAATGTAATGCTTCATTTTCCAATTGATGCATGGTTTTGCGCTCTTGCTCGTTCGCATCCTTATAACCCATCAAATGAATAACTCCATGAATCATTACTCTACGGATTTCTTCCTCCACCTCCGTGTTGAATTTTACTGCATTCTTCCTGACCTGATCAACACTTATAAAGATATCTCCCGATATCTTTTTCCCTTCCGTATAGTCAAAACTTATAACATCTGTGAAATAATTATGGTTTAAATACTCCTGGTTTATGAGTTTGATATGTTTATTCGAAGTAAAGACATAGGCGATATCTCCGCAAACAGCCTGATGCGATTCAATCCACTCTTTAACCCAGCGCTTATGCCGACGTTTTTGACCTAAAGAAAAATCGAGATTTTTTGTATGGAATGTTACGGACACTAGATCCTAAACTTAAGCACCACTATCCTGCCATCTTCGAGATACAGGATCTCATCCGAAAGCCGTTCCATTAAAAAAATACCCCGCCCATTAATTTTTTCCAGATTTTCTGGTGCTGTTGGATCGGGTACGGTGGAATAATCGAATCCTTGTCCCTGGTCCTCAATATGAATCATTAACTCCTTCTGTTCAAAAAGGATTTCAATCTTGACCGTTTTTTGGGGATCGGAATTGTTACCATGAATAATGGCATTATTGGTAGCCTCCATGGTTGCAACCAGAACATTCCCATAAACTTCATCGCTCAAATCAAGCTCAAGCGACAACTCATCTATGGCTTTCTCTACCAGACTCAAGTTTCCAATTTCAGAAGGGATATTCAGATCTTTTCTCATAACAATTCCAATGGACGTTTCTTATACGGTGCCCATTCCCCAAAGGTTCCAAAAATTGTTATTTACTTATCCATTCCGCAGGATTTAGAATTGTCCTTTCCTGCCAGACCTCGAAATGAACAAAGGCCACATTTTCGTCCTCATCTGTAAATGCCTCCCCCAAAGCTTCCTTTGTCAATACTTTATCCCCTGTTTTTACCCGTACGTTTACCAGATTCTGATAGACCGACAGAAACACACCATGCCGGATCAGTACCGTGTAATTTGCACCCAGAATTGCAAAAACCTTCGTAACCTCCCCTTCGAATACAGCCCGTACCATGGTCCCCGGGGTGCTGGTAATATCGACTCCGTTATTCTTTACACTTGAACCTCTTAAACCCGGCAATTCGTGATTTCCGAAGCCAACAGTAATGATACCCTGCTCTACTGGCCAGGGAAGCTTGCCCTTATTATTCCTGAAATCATCTCCAACCAGTTCCTGTTCAGGCGTAAGCGTTGCATAAGCGTTCGCCCCACTACTCTTTCGGGCTTCTTCCTCAATAATCTCACGAATCCGGCTCTCAAGCTCTCTGGCGATCCTCTCCTTCTCTTGTACTTCTTTTCTTAATTGCGCCTCTTTTGTCTTAAGATCGTTTACCAAATCCGCTTCCTGTCCACGTTGAACCACCAACTTACCCTGCTCCTCCTCCTTCTCTTCCAGAGCTTGAATTTTTTCTTTCATCAGCTCATTTAGTTGTCTATTCTTAATATCTAATTCCTCCATGAAAGCCTCAATTTCTTCAGCTTTTTGTTTCCGGTAATCACTGATATACTTTAAATATTTATAACGCTGATATGACTGAGAGATGGTGGCGCCAGCCAGAATATACATCAGTTTTTCATAATCCGTATGATTCCTGTACGCATAATAGATCAAACGTGCATACTCTTCCCTGTTTTTTTTGTTATCTATACTTAACTGAGCAATTATCCCCTCGGTCTCCTGGATTTTCTTGCTTAACATTCCTAGTTCCGATTCCAGTGCAGATATCAATCTGGCCCTGGCGTTAATGCCGTTTTGAAGAAGGCTGAGCTGTTTCACGGAGTTAGATCGCCGGGCCGAGGTCTTTTCCATCAGTTCTTTAGTCAGCTTCAGATCGTCATAGGCTCTTTGCTTCTGAATCTGCAGCTCCTCTTTAGATTGCCCGTAGACAATTCCCGCCATTAAAAAGAATATCCCAATAAAGGCAATGATTATCTTCATCTCAGCTCTGTAAATGAATATTTCCTGGGATTCACCTCCATTTTTACGGCTATGTCCCGGTTAAAGGTAAGGCTTCCGCCTCTTGCCACAATTTCGAATTCCGTAATCATAAAATTCGAATATATTTTAAAGGAATCTTCCCTTCGTTCTCCCATCAAATACCGGTTAGTTTGCTGATGATAGAATTCAAAAATACGCAAATCCAAACCAACCCTGTTCAGGATTATCCTCTTCTTTATCCGTTCTTGATCAAACTCAAAAACAATGCTGTTAAGATGATCATCCCTGGCCATTTCCAGGTGATCGCACAAACAATATGAACAGATCAGGTTCTGCAAATCAGTAAAGTCTACCGGATACTGATACCCCAATCTCCTTTGCAGCGGAGCCCTGTATACAATCTTATCCATACGGTTAATCACCATAATGGAATCTGGCTTTACCGAAGCCCTTAAAATTTCGAATCCACTATTTACAGCAGAAAGATAAATAATCGAATCTCTCTTTGCATAGAGGGTGACATTAACTTCATAGCGCTGCTCATCGAAAGTCAGGATCGCTTCAGCCTTAGTGATCAAAATACTCGTAATACTTTCCTCTTCAATGCAGTTCAGAACCAGGGCCTCCAATCCTTCTAATTCCGGCTTCGCTGGCCTGGGGGCTTCTTTCACAACACCACATTGATAAAGGAATAAAAGTGTAAATATGAAAATCAGGGTTACGGCTTTACTCATACTCCGGGTTTTTTATCCGTTGAATTTTAACTTCTATCTTTTCCCGGTCGCCGCCAAGTATAAGGGCTTTCATATAGTAAGACCTGGCGATCTGATAACTCTTCAGTTTAAGCTGTATATCCCCGGCATGTTCGTTAATTTCCGGATCATTTTCTCCACCTTTATCCAGTGCAGATAATATGTACTGCTCCGCTTCTTCATACAATTCCAGCTTATACAATACCCAGGCATATGTATCTAAAAAAGTGGCATTATCCGGGTTATTTCTTACAACTTCAGCACTCCATTCCCTGGCTTTTTCGAGTTTTTCACCCCGCTCTGCCAGATAATAACTGTAATTATTCATGACCATATAATTCCCGGGATCCTGCCGGATCAGAATCTCAAATAAAGAATCCGATTTTACAAAATCGTCCGTCCTGTAGTAAGCTTCAGCCATAAGCATTTTCGCCTGCGAAGCGTATTCAGGAGAGGAATAATGGTCCGGAGATACATTCTGAAAATTATTGATAAGTAACTGATATTCAGCTGTCTGATATAAGGCCAGGCCTCTGAAAAACCGGATATCGCTGCTATCCGGATACATTTTCAGGGCTTTTCCGGTCATATATATCAGTTCCTCATCCATAGAAGCAGCATTGGCAAGCAATATCGTCTGCATGTAGATATTATAGTTTCCCTTTTGAAGCTCCAGGTAATGTTTCAAATGGGAATAGGCCTTTGCATATTCCTGGTTCTGGATATAGAAGTCGGCTGCAAGCAGGCGAATATCACTTTCATCGGGATGGGTCTCCGTAAAAACATCAATGACCCGGCCTAACTCCTTTGAATATAAGTGAATATGTTCTTCATCAGATAAATAATAAGATAGAATAGCCGTTTTTCTGTTAAGTTCAATCTGATCACTCTGGAAGGATTTAGCCAGATATTTGTAACTGCTTTTAAAGTCTTCCTTCTGGCGGTAATAGTCTGTCAGGTTTGTCAAAGCAAAAATATTAAGACTGTCCACTTCCAGAATTTCCATGTAATACTGAGCGGCAGCATTTTCATCCCCGCTCTTTAAACAAAGCTCGGCAGCCACCACACGAAATTGAATAGCTTCGGGAAATATTGCCAACACTTTTTCAATCTCCTCCCTGGCCAGCTCATATTTCTCCTCACTTTCATAAATAGAAGCTTTTAAGAGGGTAATTTTTTCGCTAAATCCCTTTTCCCTTTCTATTTTTTCCAGGATTCTTCTGGCCTTTCCCTCTCTACCCATACTAAACCAGGTGACAGCAAGCTTGTACTCCCATTCGGTTTTTTCCAGGCTGTATTTGATTTTCTTCTTTAAAATATCGCGAGCTGCCTCATACTCTTTCAATGCTCCAAGGACATTCAGGAAGGCCAATGTATACCATTCGTTCCCCGGATCAATCTCAAAGGCCCTGGCCAGGTTCTTACGGGCAAGTTCCAATTGATTCGTAACCAGATAGATCGATCCCGACTCATAATAGGCTACTGCACAATCGGGTCTATCCTCAATAACCAGATTGTAGAGCTTAACAGCTTCCGCCAAATTTCCCAGATTTTTTTGCTTTACCGCCTCTATAAGGACATACTGATAATCTCTGTTGCTCTCCTGTCCCTGGGAAACAAAAGCCAGGGAAAACCATACACCCATCCATATGCCAACAAGCACCTCTCTCTTCATCCTTTTACTATTTAGTGCCAGTATGACCAAATCCCCCAGCTCCACGCGCTGAATCATCCAGTGTTCCGACCTGTTTCCATTGTATTGTTTCTACCTTATTAATAACCATCTGGCATATACGCTCTCCATTTTCGACAACAAAATCTTCCGCCGACAAATTTACCAGAATGATCCCGATTTCACCCCTGTAATCAGCATCAATAGTCCCCGGAGTATTTAGCACAGAAATTCCATTTTTAAGGGCTAATCCGCTCCTCGGTCTTATTTGAGCCTCGTATCCTTCCGGCAATTCGATGTACAATCCCGTGGGAATTAGCCTTCGCTCCAGGGATTTTAAAATCACTGCTTCCCTCAGATTTGCACGAAGGTCCATCCCCGCCGAACTGGATGTACTGTAATCCGGAAGAGGATTACCGGAGCTGTTTACAATCTTCACTTCCATTAATCTTGACCTTTTTTATATTGATTAAATGTCGATCTCTCTCCCCATACTACTACAATACTAAAAACCACTAAGAGCAATAAGGCCCATAAATTCGCAGGACCCCCCGTTTTCTGTAAAAATAGTTCACTGAACAAATATATAAACAGGGCCAGAAAGATATATCCCATGAGTCGTCCTGTCCGGTAAGGTATTGCATAATGTTTTCTCGACCATAAATATGAAATGATTACCATGGTGCTGTAGCAGAACAGATGTGCCCAGGCAGAGGCCACATAACCATATCTGGGAATAAACAGCATATTAACAGTCACCGTAATTATAGCCCCCAGTATGACAAGAACGGCTCCGAAATGTGTTTTATTGGTCAGTTTATACCATATAGACAAGTTAAAAAAGATACCCATCACCAGATTAGCCAGGAGCACCACCGGAACAATCTCGACTCCCTCCCGGAAATCGGCACCAATAAAAAGAATAAAATAATCGAGGTAGAGATTAACCAGAAGGAAAATAAATAATCCCGCCACTACAAAAAACATCATCACATCTGCATATAGCTTTTTTGCATCCTTCTCTCCGGATTTTGAAAAGAAAAAAGGTTCGGCAGCATATTTAAACATCTGCACAAAAAGAGTCATTAGCACTGCCAGTTTGTAGTTTGCCCCGTAAATACCCAGCTGTTCCATGGGATTCTGTTCCAGAGGAATCAAGTGTTTTAACAGAATCCGGTCCAGGGCTTCATTAATGGTCCCCGCCAATCCGGCTATAAGCAGGGGGTAAGAATATCTGAGAATCTCTTTGAAGAGTTTCCGGTCAAATACGGCCCGAAAGGCCGCCAGCATTTCCGGGACCAGCAATATAAGTTTTAAGGCGGAGGCAATCAGGTTAGAGAGCAAAACATACCCTACCCCTACGTTTTTATTATAGATCATAGTTACAAACTCCGATTCGGTATGCCGGGGGCAATAGTGCAGAAAAAACAGATTCAGTCCGATATTCACAGAAACTTCTGCAATACGGATCAATGCATATTTAATGGGCTGGTTCCTTAAGCGGATTCTGGCAAAAGGAATGGTAGTAAAAGCATCAACACCTACAATAACTGCCAGCCATTTGATGTATTCAGGATGCGCCGCATAACCAATGGCAGAACTTATGGGGCCCGACCAGAAGAGGACACTCAGGATAAAAAGCAGGGAGCTGACAAAGAGGGAACTGATTACTGTACTGTATACTTTATCCTTCTGCTTTGAATTGCTGGCATAGCGGAAATACCCCGTCTCCATCCCGTAGGTAAGAATCACCAGAAGAAATACTACATAAGCATAAAGTTCTGTGATAATTCCGTAGGTAGCCTTTTCAAATATCCTTGTATAAAAAGGTGTAAGCAACAAGTAGTTGAGCAAGCGCGGCAGCACAATTCCAAGTCCGTAGACGGCTGTCTGCCCGAATAATTGTTTTATGGGATTTTTCAAAATACAGGCAAGCTTTCTGCAAAAGTAGCATTATCCAGCCTGCCGGTTACACGTCGGACGATTTTTTATTGAATAGCAAATAACCAAAACTGAGCTGAAAAATCCACGGATTCTCTTCATCTGTAATATAACCCAGGTGTAAAGACACGGGGCCTGCTACCGAAACAAAATTAAGGGATCCGTGAAACATGGTTTTCATGCTCTTGAAGTAATTCCCGAAATAAGCTTCATTGTTCACCTCCCCCAGTATTATCTCCTGCACGGGAAAATACGCATAAGCCTCCACTTTGGCATGAAGCTGCTTTGTGAAATTGTATACGGGTATCAGTCCCGCTGCCAGAAACTGATGCGCTCTGTAGTGTTCCATAAACAGTCCTTTGGTAACCATGTTCGGCTGAAACACAGGAGCATCAATAATCGTTGAAAAGTAGTTGCTCAAAAGAGGCTTAAAAGTGGCTTCAGCCTGAAAATAGTATCCGAGTGTAAAAGAGGAGGTGAGGGGGACAAATCCATGGTTTTTGATACTGGCCGAAAACCAATAGAAACTTTTTCTTTTACTGATTTCTTCCTCTGCCGTAGAGCCGGGATAATAGGACTCGGCTCCGTACCCGGCCCTGAGTGCCAGAATTCTCTGTGTCCCTTCAGTAGCAAATTGTTTGTTATTCAGCGTGTTTCTATCACTGGCCATGTAAACTGAAACCTTGTTCACATTGGACACCTCCGAGGTATCCGTGGAAGAGAAGTCTTTGTTCATGTAATAAATCTCGCGGTTCCTTCCGATCCCGACTCCGCTTTTAATAATACCGTTGATCTGGTAAGGAAAGCCCACGTCAAATCTGAAATTGATTTCATCCTCTGTGAGATAGGAGGGCTTCAGGTCCTCAAAAAAGAAATTGGTGTTATAGCTGTTGTATTCATACCCATTGTAGCTGAAGTTCCCCTGGAAAAAAAGGGGCCTCCTTGCCGGATAATCAAATCTGAAACCCAGGTTTACACCATCGTAAAAGCGTCCGAATTGAATGCTTCCCTTCAGGTGTGTACTTAGCTCTGATATCTGTCTGTAACTGAAACCCAGATAGGTTTGAGCCAGTCCGGTTGTAGAAAAGAAAAGACCAAACCTGGCTTCCAGCGGGGCCTGGGGAATTACCCGGAGGTTCATGGTAAACAGGCTGTCTTCCGGCTTATACACGGCATGTGGATAAATATAAAAGAGACTTTTATCATTGGACAGCTTCAGGTATTCCTGCTTCACTTCGCTTATATCGAGAATTGAATCCGCTTTTCTGATGCTCTGTTCCACATAATACTTCTGGTGCTCATTTAATCCCTCTATTTCAAATTCATTAAAACGAAGTTCCGGAAAACTGTTTACAAAAGCCGCCCTTTTAAGGTTCAGGGAAAGGGTATCCTCCGCTTTCCGGCTAATCAATAATTTAATACTATCCATTTTCGCCATGGCCGTATTGTAACCCAACTCTACAAATTCATCCAGTTTATCGAATGAAAGCAGAGATTCCTTCTTAAAATCCATATCGAGCAAGATCCCTTTTTCCGAATCAATTTTATAGTTCGAGGGCTTCATGACGATATTCTCTATCTGAGCCAGAATATCAAATTCATCGGGCGGGGTATTGCCCTCGGCGGCCTTGCTTCCAATGATGATATCCGGATGAAAATGTTCCTCTACGTGTTGAACCGGAAAATTGTTATAGATACCTCCATCATATAGTATATTTCCGTCGATCACAATGGGACGAAAGTAAAGAGGAACGGTCATGGAAGCCCGGACTGCCTGAGAAAGATCTCCCTTTCTGAAAACAATTTCGCGGTTGTTGCTGATATCCACAGCATTACATAAAAACGGAATAAACAGACTGTCAAAATCATACCCGGCTGCTGCGCTGGCCCTGGAAAAAATTTCCATAAATGCAAAATCCATCAGGTGATTGGGGATCACGCTCAGGGGTAATCTTGTTTTTGGAACCGTATCCTTCAAATCGATTCCAATATTGAGAATGTCAGGAGCGGGATCTTCTGCTTTAAAATAGTATTTATGCTCCTCTTCCAATACACCACTCATCCAATACCCAAAATCATCCGACCGGATGATCTCCATGATCTCCCCGGTCGTCATTCCCATGGCATAAGAGGCGCCCACAATGGCTCCCATGGAGGTTCCTCCTATAAAATCTATAGGGATCCTGTTCTCTTCCAAAGCTTTAATTACTCCGATATGTGCCAATCCCTTGGATCCTCCCCCGCTAAGTACAAGACCAACCGACTGACCTGTCGCCATAAACGGCAACAAAGCAATCAGGCCGAGTATGAAATACTTTTTCAACATTCCTTTTATCTTTACAGGATTAATCTATTTTAAAAATACATCAAATATGATGAAGAATGGTCTGTTGGTCCTGATTGTTTCCGCGCTAATGCTTTTCTTTTTTCAAGCATTTCCCGTCACGGCACAGGAAATCCAGGATGAACAAAAAATAAAAATAGAGACCTCGTCGGGCACTATGCTTATTAAGCTATATAACGAAACTCCCGCACACCGCGACAATATGATTAAGTTGATCAAAGAGGGCTTTTATAAGGACCAGCTTTTCCACCGGGTTATAAAAGATTTTATGATCCAGGGAGGAGATCCTCATTCCGCAGGTGCAAAAAAGGGACAGCGACTGGGTTCGGGCGGACCTGGATATACAATACCCGCTGAATTCCATCCGGCTCTTATCCATAAAAAAGGAGCCCTGGCAGCTGCCAGAAAAGGAGACGCTGAAAACCCGGAACAGGCTTCATCGGGCTCCCAGTTTTACCTGGTTCAGGGAAGGGTCTTCCTGCCTGAGGAACTCCGTATTCTTAGCCAAAGGGGCCTGACAACCTTCACAGAAGAGAGCTCGGAAATATACACCAGTCTGGGAGGTACTCCTCACCTGGACGGTGCCTATACTGTTTTTGGAGAAGTCGTAGAAGGGCTTGATGTTCTTGATTCCATCGCCAATCAAGCAACAGATGCCTACAACCGTCCTCTGGAAGATGTCGTCTATTCGATTTCACTGGTAAAATAATCAGGATTATTATACTTTTGCTTCTCTAATTCAATCAGCAATGCTTCAAAAAATTGAGCGACTCCTTGAAGAGGCCGGAGAGTTCAGGGCCGATACCAGGGAAGAGGTGGAACAATTCCGGATCAAATACCTCAGTAAAAAGGGTGTTCTTTCGGAATTGTTCAGAAGTTTTAAAGAGCTTCCGGCCGGTGAGAAGAAAGAGGTGGGTCAGAAGATCAATCAACTGAAGCAGTTTATTAGTGACAGAATAGACTCTCTGCTGGAGGGTATTCCTGAAGATACTGATAAGGAGGACCGCCGGGACCTAACCCTGCCCGGACCCCCGATCCTTTCTGGTGCAAGGCATCCCATCTCCATCGTAAGAAATGAAATCATTTCCATCTTTGGAAGGCTGGGCTATACCATTTCAGAAGGTCCGGAAATTGAAGATGACTGGCATGTTTTCTCTTCTCTGAATTTTCCTCCGGAACATCCGGCACGTGACATGCAGGACACTTTTTTTATCGAAAAAGATCCGGATATCCTGCTCCGGACCCACACCTCCTCCGTGCAGGTCCGGGTGATGGAAAAAGAGTCTCTTCCCATACGAACCATCTCTCCGGGCCGGGTTTTCAGAAATGAAGCCATCTCAGCCCGGGCACATTGTATTTTTCACCAGGTGGAAGGTCTTTATATTGATGAGAACGTTTCTTTTGCCGACCTGAAACAGACGCTGCTCCATTTCGCCCGGGAAATGTTCGGTAAAAGTGTGGAGATTCGCCTGCGCCCTTCCTACTTTCCTTTCACGGAACCATCCGCAGAGATGGATATAAGCTGCCAGATTTGTGGGGGCAGTGGATGTAATGTATGTAAATACACCGGCTGGCTGGAGATCCTCGGTTGTGGAATGGTCGATCCGAATGTGCTGGAATACAACAATATTGACTCTTTTAAATACACAGGCTTTGCCTTTGGCATGGGCATCGAGCGGGTTGCTATGCTAAAATACCAGGTAAAAGACCTAAGGCTCTATTTTGAAAATGATATTCGCTTTCTGGAGCAATTTAAAGCGGCCTATTAATTTTTTTTCTTCATCCGGTCTATTCTTCCAGGATAATTTCATAAGTAATGGGAAAGGCCTTGCTGTAATTGGCCGAAACACCACAGTATTTAGTTGTTGAGAGAGTTACTGCTTTTTCCACGCTTTCCCGGCTGATCTCCTTTCCTTTAAACCGGTATATCACCTTCATCCCTAAAAATCTCCTGGGATGATCTTCTGAGATATTACCCTCCACATCCACGGAAAATTCATCAAACTCCACCTTCATTTTTCTAAGTATGGCTG
Organism: Bacteroidales bacterium; assembly: GCA_029210725.1. Lineage (NCBI taxonomy): Bacteria > Pseudomonadati > Bacteroidota > Bacteroidia > Bacteroidales > Bacteroidales bacterium. The sequence continues at coordinate 47,126 of JARGFM010000015.1, forward strand.
CAACATCCATGGCCGTACAGCCAGCCAGGGCCACCATCATTAAAGGTTTCGGCCTCGGACCGGTATTCTTTCCACCATGTTCCATGGATGAATCCATATAAACCTTATGCCCGTCTACTTCCGATTCAAATGCCAGGTCGCTGAGCCATGTAGTTGTGATTGTTTCTTTCATTGTTCTGTTTTGCAATTGATATTTATTTAATTTTGAAAATTACACAATTCCATGATGGATGACAATCTTTTTGATTTAAGCTGTGATTCCTGCGCTCTCCGTACAAATTCTCTTTTTCGGCACCTGCTGGAGCCAGAGCTTCAGGAGATAATGCTTAACAAGATAACAGAAAGTTACAAAAGAGCTTCGATCGTCTACCGGGAAGGAAACCGCATGAAAGGATTTTGCTGTGTCCGGTCCGGAATTATAAAAGTATTTAAAACCGGATTTGACGGAAAAGAACAAATCATCCGCTTTGCCAAACCGGGTGACATTATTGGCTACCGTTCAGTGGTAAGTGATGAACCGGCGTGCACGACTACGGAGGTAATCGAAGATGCTGTCCTTTGTCATATCCCTACGGAGATATTACTTAAGCTGGTTAAGAATAATGGAAATTTTGCAGTAGAGTTAATGAAATTAACCTGTAAGGAACTGGGTGAAGCCAACTCCTATATTACCGACATCGCACAAAAAACGGTGAAGGAGAGGCTGGCGGAAATCCTGATCCACCTGGAAGGTGAATTTGGAGAAGACTCACAGGGGGTACTTAAAATATCATTGACCCGTGAGGAACTTTCCAATATCGTCGGAACGGCCACAGAATCTATTATCAGGCTATTATCGGAATTTAAATCCGGGGGTTACATTGAAATAAACGGCAGGAAAATAAAAATCCTGGACAAGCCAGGATTGAAGTATATTGCAAATATTTAGCCGGGAAAATCAGTCCACTATTTTGTTTATGACAATATGGGCAAACAGGCCACCGATGATCAGAACCAGGCTAAGTAAAAGATATCCATTTGTTTGAACTCCCATGAAGACCACAATACCTAAAAAGATTACACCGATCAGTATAACCAACAGTCCTGCATTCTTTAGTAAATTTTGTAACATAATTGCTTCCGTTTCAGTTCCTCACAAATATATATAAAATATCAAAATAAAAAGTTCTGCTTATCTGTATATTTCCCAAGGTGTACATATGCATTTTTGGTAACTTCTCTGCCCCGGGATGTTCTTTTTATATATCCCTCCTTGATCAGAAAAGGTTCATAGACTTCCTCGATGGTGCCAGCTTCTTCTCCAACAGCTGTAGCTATGGTATTTAATCCAACCGGTCCACCCTGAAATTTATCGATAATTGTTAAAAGAATTTTATTATCCATTTCGTCCAGCCCGGAGCGATCAATATTCAATGCATCCAGTCCGAACCTGGTGATCTCCATATCTATGATCCCGCTTCCTTTCACCTGGGCAAAATCTCTGATTCGTCGCAACAGGGCATTGGCAATTCGGGGCGTCCCTCTGCTCCTGGAGGCAATTTCCTTAGCGGCATCATCACGAATCTCCACTTTAATTATCCCGGAAGACCTTTTCACAATACCTGTAAGTATTTCCGCATCATAATATTCAAGCAGAGACTTTATTCCAAACCTGGCCCTCAGCGGACCCGTTAACAATCCGGATCTGGTGGTGGCTCCAATTAAGGTAAATGGCTGGAGATTTAACTGCACGGAACGTGCGGCAGGCCCTTTATCAATCATGATATCTATGCAGTAATCCTCCATGGCCGAATAGAGGTACTCCTCCACTATAGGAGAAAGCCGGTGGATCTCATCAATAAAAAGAACATCTCCTTCCTCCAGACCCGTCAGTAAGCCAGCCAGATCGCCGGGTTTATCGAGTACGGGCCCGGAAGTAATTTTAATACCCACCTCCATTTCGTTGGCAATAATATGAGCCAGGGTTGTTTTTCCCAGGCCCGGAGGTCCGTGCAGGAGCACATGATCCAGCGCTTCATCCCGTAATCTGGCCGCCTTCACAAATATTTTCAGATTCTCGACGATTTTCTTCTGTCCGTCAAAATCTGAGAAAACCGTAGGTCTTAACCGGGCTTCTACCTCCGGATCAATTTCGGATATATTTTTATCCCTGAATTCAAAATCGTCTGCCATACCCCAATTAACGAATTAATTTGACATCACTTTCAGGAAGATTTAATTTGACGCCATTTATCCTCAGCTCTTCGTTACTCTTATAGGTGATGGTCATTACCAGATTTCCTTCCGTGTCGTATTTTTTCCAGTTTTTTTCCCTGATACCCATTTCATAGTATTGTTCTTCCTTCAGGGTGCCATCCGGGTAATAATATTTATGTCTTTTATCTGGATTCCCTTGTGAATAAGTACCCTCGTATTTCACTTTCCCGTTTGGATAATAGTATTTCCAGGTACCTTCCCTCAGTCCGATCACATATCGGCCCTGCTCCTCATGGTCCCCTACCTGGTAGATCCATTCGCCCTCTCGTTCACCTCCAATATAATCTCCCCTGGTAAGAATATTTCCATCGGGATCATATTCTACAAACATCCCATCCTCTCTTCCGTTGAAATAACTTTCTTCTCTCCATTTATTTCCATTTGGATAGTACCAAATCCAGATACCCTGGTATCTGTCTCTTTCGAACTTTCCTTTCTGTTCAATTCCCCCTTTTTTGAAATAGTAAGTCCAGTTTCCCGAGCGCTGATTATCTACATAAGCCCCTTTAGCCCTGACTTCCCCTCCAGGATAAAAATCGGTCCAGCTGCCTTTCCGTCTTCCCTGTTCATCGATAATACCTTCCGAAACTTTCTGTCCCAGCTCATTATACAGATAAGCATTTTCAACCACTCCAGCTGTATCATAAAACCTGTGTATCCCCACCGGAACACCTTCCTTATAAGCTCCGGTAAAAATAAGCCTTCCTTTCTCATCATAGGTGCTTTTCATATCCAGCAACTCTTTCAGGTCCTCATCAATTTCCTCTACAATCTTACCCCGTTCATAACGCAGGGCCATAAGCAATTCCCCCCTCCCGTCAAATTCCCTGTAGTATCCATGAAGTTGATTATCCAGATAGTGCTCCTCCTTCTTTATCTTACCGTTTTCATAATACTCCCTGAAGGTCCCCTGTTTATTTCCATCCTCATCCGTCCTGTTCAGCCGTTCCCTGTCCACCACATAATTATCCTTATACTGCACCACGGTGACCAGGTTGCTGTCCTTTGAAAATTCTCTGGATAATCCCTGCCTCTTTCCGTTTTCATAAAATACAATCAATTTCAGCTCACCTGTAGGGTAATAGTAATAGGAGGCTCCCTCTTTATTTCCCATTACATACAACTCCCTGGAAATCAGTGTAGGCTGACCTGGATTCAGAGGATTATTGTAACTGTATTTATTTGAATACCCGTTTTTTTCCCCGACCGTATAAGATATCTGTTCGGTAAGTTCTCCTGCCTGGTTATAAAAGTTCCAGATACTATCCAGTAAAAAATTCGTTCTTCTTCCTTCTGATTTAATGATCCCTGGCACATAATACGTACGCCAGTAACCATCAGGTTTTCCATCCCGCATGGTTCCCTCACTGGATACCTGGTTGTTTGGATAAAAAAACTGTACAAACCCATTTTCCACCTCTTCTCCCTGGCCGGATAACTGTATATGCCAGAATCCCAGAATAAGGAGGGCCAAGACATATGGATAGATGCATTTTAACATGTAACTACTTATAATTTCAGACGCTTTGATATTTCCAGCATTCTGACGATCGATCCCCTTGCTTTGTCCATCAAATCCTGTTCCAAAGTTATTTCAGGAAGCTCATACTTCAAAGTATTATATATCTTTTTCAAGGATATTAGTTTCATGAATTTACAATCGTTACAGGCACAGGTCGAATCTTTGGGAGGAGCCGGAATAAAAAGTTTTTCGGGACTGGCTTTTTTCATCTGGTGCAGAATACCCGATTCTGTGGCCACAATAAAGGTTTTTCCGCTGTTTTTTATGCTATAGTTCAGCAAAGACGTAGTCGATCCGATATGATCTGCCACAATTAATATCTGCTTTTCACATTCAGGGTGTGCAATAATTTGAGCTTCAGGGTATTGCTTTTTCAGCTCCAGTATTCTTTCCAGGCTGAACTCCTCATGCACATGACAGGCTCCGTCCCAGATAAGCATCTCTCTTCCGCTTACGCTTTTAATATAATTGCCTAGATTTCGGTCAGGCGCAAATATGATTTTTTCCTCTGACGGAAGGCTCTCCACAATCTGAAGGGCATTGGTGGAAGTGCAGATTATATCCGTTAAAGCTTTAATCTCAGCGCTTGTATTTACGTAGGAGATCACGGTGTGATCAGGATATTTTCTTTTAAAGGCCGCAAAATCTTCCGGGGGACAAGAATCGGCCAGTGAACACCCTGCCTGTATATCCGGAATCAACACCTTCTTATCTGGTGCCAGTATTTTCGCGGTTTCAGCCATAAAATGCACTCCTGCAAAGAGAATAATGTCTGCTTCCGTTGCAGCTGCCTGCTGAGACAAAGCCAGGCTGTCGCCCACAAAGTCGGCAATATCCTGTATTTCTCCTTCCTGATAAAAGTGTGCAAGTATTACCGCATTCTTCTCTTTTCTCATCCGGTTTATCTCTTCCACCATATCGATGGACCTGTCCACTTCCAGGTTTATAAAACCCAGTTTCTCCAAATCAGATTTATTCACAATACTCATATAATATATATTATCATATTAAAGTATAAATCTATTTTAATGATGATTATAGGCGGTTGATTCTGTTTTAAAAAAACAGAAGGTATCTTTGTATAATCCATTATTGAATGATTAAACACATTCTATTAACAATCGGGATATTTGTTAAGTTTTGAAAGCCGGGATGTTACAAAAAAATTTAACAACTGTTAACAAGGGTTCGCTTTAATAAAAACATCTGTAAAAAGAAGCGCCTGACTGTTGAAAATCTGTTTATCATTCTTAGTAAAGTTAGCTTAAATATCGGCTTCGTTAATAGAGCGTACAGAGAAACGTCTTTTTTAGATTCAATGAACAACAAATCAACAGGACGATTGTTAAAAAAAGGAATATGAAAGAACCCCTGGTTATTGCTTCGGATCATGCCGGATACAACTTGAAGATGGACCTCATTAAGTATCTGGAGAATAAGGGTTATGAGTTAATGGATTTAGGAACAAATTCTGCAGAAGCGGTGAATTATCCGGATTTCGGACACCCCCTGGCTGAAGCCGTCGAATCCGGCAGGTTTAGCAGGGGAATCTCTCTCTGCGGAAGCGGGAACGGCATCAATATGGTCACGAATAAGCACCCGGGAATCCGCGGGGCCTTGTGTTGGAACAGAGAAATATCCCGGATGGCCAGGATGCATAATGATGCAAATATCTGCTCTTTACCTGCCAGATATATTGATCTGGAGACAGCTAAGGATATCTTGGATGCCTTTCTCAACACAGAGTATGAAGGAGGGCGGCATGATATCAGAATCAATAACATACCCATCCAAAAATAACGAATGTTATCCAATACAAGCAAGTATGCTATCAGGGCTCTGATCTATCTGGAACTCTATTCTTCTCCTGAGAATAAACAGGGGATCAAAGTAATTTCTGGCCAACTGTATATTCCTTCTCCCTTTTTAGGGAAGATTTTGCAGCTTCTTGTGAAACAGCAACTGCTGGAATCTGTGAAGGGACCGCATGGTGGCTTTTATTTAAGGAAACCGGCCATGGATATCTCTGTCATGGAAGTTATAGAGCTGATGGAGGGCAAGGAGCCATTTGATAGTTGCGTCATACGAACCACTCCCTGCGATTTGAACAATCCCTGCAGCATGCATAAGAAACTAGCCCCGATCAGACACGAACTTAAAGCGCTCTTTACTACTGAAACTATAGCCGATCTGGTGTCGGAATTCAGGGAGGGAAGAGAGAAAATCAGGATTTAAGAAATCGAAACCACCGGAATTTCCCCCAAAGCCTGTAAGCCAGATAGCCTGCAATGAGCCCTCCCAGATTGGCCAGTAAATCGGTCCATTCTCCCCCACGGGAGGCGATCAGAGTTGCCTGTAAAATTTCGATGAGTGCACTGAGTAAAAAAATGCCCATCACAATAAACAGGTGGTTTCCAAAGCAATGACTTTTACAACGATTCTCCATCAATGCGATAAAGCCGAGAGGGGAATACATGGAAAAATGAATCAGCTTATCCAGGTAGGGGATTGAAAACAGGGGGCTGTATGGAAGACTACTACCGGGAATCAGGCTCATCATAGCAATCAGAATGGCCAGGAGGATGGAAAATTTATATTGGAACACGTACCTTAGCATATCCGGAAGGCAAAGATCAGTTTACAAAAGTAGGATAATTAATCTGTAATGAAAGTAGTCGAACTGCTTGCAAAACTACGCGGAGAGAAAATAGAGAACTGGTTTGACCTGGGACTTTTTCTGGATCGGATCAAAGAGGAGCGGGGCTATCCACCCATTCGCCTGCCGGGGGCCTACGATGAATTCAAAGAGGTTTGCAGATCCGGGGGAGTGGCCTTTCTTACCTTTCATTATATGGTTGATGGCGTCACCACAGAGGTAGATAAATATGCTGCATTAATGAAGCGTAATATACCAGGTACTCCCATTCATTATATTGCCGGCAGGATCCATTCCCAAACAGCCCCTTTCATCCAGAACGAATACAGGAAGAAGATAATTCCGGAGCTATCCGGTTTTGATGAGTGGGAACTCTATAAGGACTTCTTTTTTAAGAAACTGGAAAGAGGAGGACCTGCCTATAATGAACTTATCCGGAAGTTTTGGATACAAACTCTGGACATAGTGCATAAACTGGGTGAATATATTGAGGAACAGGGAATCAGCCTGCTCTATATCATTAATGTATGTTCTAATCCCGGAAATGTAGCCTATGCCCTGGCCCTGGTGTTGCTGTCTGAATTTTTGAAAATACCGGCGATTAATAACAATCACGATTTTTACTGGGAGGGAGGGATGTGCCTGACCGACAGGGAGAAGAAGGGAACCAGGCCGGGTCCCCGTGATTTCTTTTTTACCAACTGTCATCTGGGAGAGGTTTTCTCGATCATAGAAACCCTGTATCCCTGGCAGTCCCGCACCTGGATGCAGGTAAATATTAACAGAGAACAATCCGAACACCTGGTGAAGCTAAACGGGCACAACCCGGCCAATGTCATGGAAATAGGCACAGCAGTGGACACCACTCTTTATACCAAAACAGATAAACGAAAAAACATCAACACCTTTTTGCAGCTGGAGAAAATTCTTTCGAGGTATACCGAAAGCCTGATCAGTTATTCGGTTGAGGATGTTTTGTCGGAGGGACTGGTATCCGGGAAGAATCCCAGACCTGTTCTGATCGGGGAGCGCACAAAGCCGGTGGAAGCTTTTATTGGAGAGAACATTATTCTCCTGCAACCCACGAGAATTTTATCCAGGAAAAGAATAGAAAGTTCCTTTAACCTTTTTCTCAAGATGTTTCAGGAGGAGGATATGAAATTACGGTTCCGGCTGACCTCTCATTTGAAGATAACCCTGCTTATCACAGGTCCCGTTGCCGCAGGACACTTTGCATATTTTACAAAATTGATTGAGAGATTCAGGGACCTTCTGAATGAAGTTATTCCTGAATTGAGACAGCGGGTTTACCTGGCGTTTTTGTTTGGAGAGACCGACCGGGAAAGCTTCAAAGAGCGATATGAGAATCCCATCGGCATTGCAGAGCTTTATAATATTTCCTCGCTGGTGCTGTTGCCCAGCAAAACAGAAGGGCGGGGATTGCCAATTATTGAGGCGACAGCCTGCGGAACCCCCATTTTCTGCAGGCGATATGAACCCGAACAGGTTTTTTCGGAAGTGATTGGAGAACACCTTGGTGAGAGGGAGCGTTTAAAAGTGCTGGAATTTAAGGGGAAAAGAATATCAAAAAGCATGGTCAGGAAGATCACAGACAGAATTTTTTTCCCACACCGCTATACCGATGAAATCAGGCACAACCAGAAAGTGGTAATGAAGAGGTACAGCCTGGAAGCGCTTAACGGGAACCTGCACCAGATCCTGCTTCGTCTTTTTGCCCAGCTTCGTCAGCAAAAAACAGTCCTGAGAAATGTAAAGGAAAGCCTGGATGATTACAGGGAAATGGTAAGTTTCAGCGATGAGAACCTGGAAGCCTTACTGGACAACAGGAACAGGCAGTATCTTCCCGGCTATTCGAAGCTTTCATTTATGTTTATGCTGAAATCACTGATTGATCCCAGTTTTTTCAGGATAGAACAACAGAGGATCCGGGGAATGTCCTTTCATTTTTCCCGGGCCATAGTCACTGAGGATCCCGATTCGGAATATATTCCCGGGAAGATTATTAACCAGTTTTATAATGCGGTGGAGACGCTTTTCGAATACCGGGAGGGAAGCAATTCCATACAGCACGATCATTCCATGTCGTACCGGCACCGGAATAACTATCACTATCCCTATCAGGACTTCACCTTCCAGGAGTTAACCGGATTAATTAATTTGCTTTACATCCGTATTGTTCAACCGGTACCCCGCAATAAGATAGACCTGAGCCCGCAGTTTTTTACAGACTGGAACCTGGCTCTGATGCAGCTGACAGGAAGCTCGCACCTGGCTATTGACAACAGGAAACGATTAATAGAAAGGCTCAGGCAAAACCGGCCCATTGCCTACTTTCCCGGGGCTTATATTATGTATGAACTGGAGTTTTTTGCCTTGCAGTCGATCCGTTCCCGACTGCATCTCCCCCTGGAGACGATGATCAGCAGGCAGATGCTGGAGAAGGAAGCGGCATTTTTGCAAGCGGTCTATATATTTGCCCAGGAAAAAAAACTTGGGAAACAACTTAATAAAGATGAAATCACCGATTATATCATACAGGGAGTTTCGGAAGAGTTGAAATTGCTGTATGAGTTTAAGGTGATTCAGATCATTCGCACCAAACAGGTATGTGTGGGTATCCATTTTCCTCAACTGGGGAAAGAGGCATTGAAAGTATTACGAAAGATCAGGGATCAAAACGGCTATATCCTTACCAATCGAAGCAATGCTTCTATGACGACCGACCTGGTCGATATGGACCGTTTTCATATTGGCAAGGTTTCCAATGAGTTTACCGCTCATATGATGGGTATCCCGGTTTCCAGCGGATATATTCAATTTGTGCCGGCAGGGCTCAGGTCCACTTTGTCATATCCGGCTCCTGTTCAGACATCAAAGGAGTTTGACCAGGGAATGAAGAGCGAGCTCTATAAAGAGCTTGTGAAAGAACTGGGAGAGGAAAGGGTATTGGCCAATATCAAAGAAGATGCCGTGTTTAACGGAAGCCCGTTGAAGCATGTGCTTTCGGGGATGCGAGGTCAGGGATCAAAAAATAAAGCATTGGTTTATGAATTTTTCAACGGTCTTTTCGTCGATGGCTTGCCTTACAGCGGGGCCATAGCCAGGCTGAATCTTAAACACAGTCCCTGGGACTTTGCGGCTGTCTCCTCCGTTGATCAGCCCAGGTCGGTTAGCCAGTTTGCAGAGGCATTTTGTAAACAAAGTGGTCATCAGGCCCGGATTGCCTGGAATGGAGGTTATATCTTGAATGCAGAGCTGGTTGGAAAACTCGGGCTGCCCGAAACCTATATCGGTGCTCCTCTGGGGCTGCTGATAAGCGAAGGAATAGTAAGATCAGTCCCCCTCTTTAATAAACCTGCACTCCTGATTTACAAGGATGGTTCCGTAGATATCAGGCGGGTAAATAGCAGCGGGGGATTCAAGGTTTTTTGCAGAGGGAACGAGATTGTCTTCAGTAGCCGGGATTATAACAGGGCAGGGAACAGCATAAGGCATGCTTATTATGACCTGCTTTATCCGGATGAAATGATCCAGGGCGGAGGCAGAACCATTATCCGGCTCTCCGGGAATGAGGTGAAAGAGGTGTTGCAAACCAGGGAAGGAGAACAGGTACGCCATATTCCGGTGGGACTTACCCTGGCCCTGAAGCCTTTCGAAATACCGGAAGATTTACAAGCAGGTGAGTTTATGGATCTGAAAATTCCCGGCATGGAAGAGGTCATGCACGCGGTTGAGGCCGGACCTATGTTGCTGGACCGCGGCAGCTGTGTTATTGATATGGAGCTTGAGGGGTGGAATAGCAATAACTCCATTCGCACACAGGCTGCCAGACTGGATTATACGAATATGCGCGGACCCAAGATAGCCGTAGGAATTAATCGGAAACATGAACTCGCGGTGCTGACCATAAACGGAAGAATCAGGGAGTCAGTCGGGGCGACTCACCACGATATGGCGGAAATACTTCTCAAACACGGGATGGAAAAGGCCATGGGTTTTGATCCCGGCGGAAGCAGCACCCTGGTGGTGGGCACTGATACTTTGAATATTTCCCCATATAACAGCGAGTATGAGCAGGACGTTTATGCGCTCCCCCCGGAGCCCAGAGCGGTTTCCAATGCCATAATCGGATTTATCAGGGAGTAGGCATGCAAGGGATTTATATCCATATACCCTTTTGCCGGAAAGCCTGCAGGTATTGTGACTTCTTTTTTACGGTGAGCCTGCAGTACCTGGACCGCTTTGTAGAAGCCCTGGTGCAAGAGATCCAACAAAAGGGAGAAGCAAATCCGGGCCGCACCCTGGAAACACTCTACCTCGGCGGAGGAACTCCATCGCTCTTGTCGCCTGTTCAGCTGGAAAAAATTGTGGATACCATTGGCAGGTACTTTACTTTTGTGAAGGATCCGGAATGGACCATGGAATGTAATCCGGATGATCTGGATCAGATTACCTTAAACAGGTTGTACCAGATGGGTTTTAACCGCCTGAGTATTGGAATCCAGTCGTTTCACCAGAAAGATCTGGAGATCATGCGGCGCTCCCATCATGCCGGGCAGGCCGAAGAAGCGGTCAAACGGGCTGCCGGTTGCGGATTTAAAAACCTGACCATGGATCTGATCTATGGAGTTCCGGGTCTGTCCACCGCCGGGTGGGAAGACAATATTTCACGGGCACTCTCTTTACCTGTAAACCATCTTTCCGCCTACCACCTGAGTTTTGAGCCGGGTACTGTATTCGATCACTGGAGGAAGAATGGAAAACTGATCCCGGTGCCTGAGGAGGAAAGTGTAATACAGTACAGGATTCTGAGAGAAAGTCTGCTTTCTGCAGAATTTGAACATTATGAGCTTTCCAGCTTTGGCAGAAGCGGATACTTTTCGAAACACAACATGCTCTACTGGTCGGGACGGCCCTACCTGGGGCTTGGTCCCTCGGCTCACTCCTATGATGGTGAGCGGCGGAGCTGGAACACCTCCTCCTTAAAAGAATACATGGAGCGTGTTTTTTCCGGAGGCAAAAAGGACGAGACAGAACATCTGACAGGGACTGAAAAATATCACGATTATTTGATTACTTCACTGAGAACCAAATGGGGGGCCGATCCCGTTCACCTTGAACTAGTTTTTGGTCTGGAGTACAGGCTGCATTTTGAACAGCAGGCTCAGGCTTTTCTTCGTTCAGGAAGCATGATAAAAACAGACGGAAAAGTGGCCATTGATCCGGATCAGTGGCTGATAACTGATCATATACTGCGGAAGCTGTTTATGGACTAAGATTCTGCAGATACCAGGGCCCTTCGGATCAGCCGGTTAAGTTTTCCCCTGAGAGTGTCATAACTGAACTCTTTCTTACCCAGCTTGAAATTATAATCAGCAATTTCTTCGGCAAGGGTGGGATTGTAGATTATTTCCGCCATTTCACCGACGGCTTCACGGGTAAGTTCTCCATTCTCAATCATAACAGTTTTAAAACCCTTACTACCAATATCGGGCAGATAAACCGGTTTGTAGTTGTTTACAAAAACAGGTCGTCTGGCTAAAACAGCTTCCACAAAGGCATTCCCAAAACCCTCATAAGTACTGAAATAGGTACAGGCAGTGGCCTTGGCATAGGCGTCGGAGAGAGAAAAGCGCAGCTCTCCGGCTCCATTGGAGAGACCTTTGTTATGAAACAGGTGGAAGGCAAAACCAAATTGTTCACCCAGCTTAAGTTCGTGTATCAGGTTTACCAGTTCGTTGTAATAGGCACTTCCTGCATCATCTGCGTAATTGCCGGTAATGATCAACTTGATTTTTTTGTCATTCAGTTCATGGATGAGGCGAATGGCAGTCTCAATCCCCTTGCGCCTGACAATACGGGTAATCTGAAACAGGAAAATATCTGTTTTCCTAAATCCCAGATGTTCGGCCAGGTTCTCATTTTTCTTTGTATGCAGCCCGAAAGGCTGATCAAAATTCATCACATTCGGCACGATGATTGCTTCACGCCCAAAACGCTCCTGCAAAGTATTGGCAGCATGACTGTTAATTACTGCATGGACCGAATTGGGAGCTCTGAGAGGAAATACATCCGAAATAAAATCATTAATTTCCCTGTGTGGCGATAAGTACCTGTCGCCACGCTCCCAGGCAAAATCATGATCGTGAGTAATGGTAGGTATCCCGGTTTTATGCACCGCTTTATTGATGGCCATTCCCATCTCCAGGTGGGAGGGAAGAGCAGAAGCATTTTCAGAAATGAGCAATTCGATATGTTGTTCCTGTATCCAGCGAATAATTTTTTTATAGATCACCTTTGAATAAAGATTCAGGTGCTCGATGAGCTCTTCCGGATTGGTTTCAGGATAGAAGAAAGCTTTTTTCTGACTCCAGAAACTTTCGGGAGAGAAGAAGGACATTTCAGGAACCAGCGTTTCAGTATCCGGGTTCATAGGGCGTTCCTGGTACTGTCCGGAAAGAGTAAAAACCTTGTGGCCCATGCTTTTCAGGACCTCGATCCATTTTTCCGTTTCCAGAGCGACACCATCCACGCCACCAATTCGCCCGATGATAACACCAATATGCATGCCGGGGCAGGAGTTTTACTTCAGGACAAAGGAAGATTGGCCGATCATTTTATCTTCCGAGTAGAGCTCAACGGTATGTTCACCCGGTACAATCTCCCCATCATTGTTCCAGAAGATAGAGACAGGCAGATCCTCATTTTCGTAGTTGATAAGCCTGGAAGCAGAGGCCGGAATCTGTTCGCCTTTGAATTCAATCATTTCCAGTCCGGGAGATCCCAGAACCACCTGATCGGGCCTGATAATTCTCAGATAGATGTTTTTTTCTCCTGCGGGAGTCACCTTGTTGGCTCTGAGGACAAAGTCCACCCTGACCTTAACAGCAGTCCGGATGCGTTCGGTGTTCTTGTCACGTTTATTTAGCAAAACCAGGCCGATTTGTGATGCCTGAAGCGTGGTAGCCAGATCCTTGATCTCTTCCAGCTGGGATTTATCTTTTTCAAGCTGTTCCTTTTCCGTGGTCAGGCGCAGTTCGGTATTACGCAGCTGCTTATTCATGGCCAATAACTCCTGGTTTTGCATATTCAGAGAGTCGATCTGAACGATATAACTCCGTAAAACAGAGCGGAGGGTCTCCATCTCTTTACGGTACATACGGATCTTGTAGGCATCTTCTGCCTTAAGAGAGATAAGCTTATCAATTTTCTCCTGCTGTTGCTGCATCTCCAGCTGCATCTCCAGATTATTGGTTTCAAGGGTATCATACCTGAAATAGATATTGCGCAACTCACCCTCCAGAGAATCTTTCTCCATACGAAAGAATTCTGTTTTTTCAGCCAGATCTGCAGAAACCAGGTTCAGATTTTTCCGCGTATCCAGAAGCATATATACGGCAATACCCAGAATAACAACCAGTAATCCGAGTACTCCGTAGAGTGCATTTACATTGGTTTTCTTTTCAGCCATGACGGATGGTTTAGTTTTTACAAATATAAGAATTACTTAGCAGGTAAGGAGCTTACCTCTTCGATGGTGATAATGTTATTCACAATGGCATAGACAGTTAGTCCGGAGACAGATTTAATACCCAGTTTGCTGGTAATATTTTTCCGGTGGGTCATAACGGTATGGGCAGACAGAAACAGCTTTTCAGCGATTTGCCGGTTTGTGAGCCCCGTGGAGACCAGCCTGACAATGGTTATTTCGCGTGACGACAGTTTCATGGAATGAATCCCGTCTTCCCCGTCCCCTCCCTGGTCGATAAGTCCCCGGATTTTTGCGATCAAACTCTCTTTATTCTCCAGGAGATGGATGGAAGCCGGAACTCCCTGTACATGCTTTTTTGTAGAAGGCTCCTCTGTGTGGGGCTCTTCCAGCAAAATGGTTTTTTCGAGTAATTCAGGTTTTGAAATAAAAAGATCGGTCCACATCGTAAAAGCAGTCTGGGAGATAATCATAAAGTCCACGGAGTGATTCTCCAGAAAGGCCGGGAAAGGATCAGATGAGCCAAACTCTTTCAGTACTCTGATCCCCTGAATCCGGTTCAGCATAGAGACCACTCCTTTTCGAAGCAGGTAAGAATCAACAACCAGTATGAAACTTGAAATCCTCATGCAAGAGACGAAGGGTTTAGTAAGTGGTTTTCCAACTCTGCCACCCTGGGAATTAACACCTTATCTTCCACATCTGCATGATCAACCAGGTCTTTCATCAGCGCTGCAAGATCCTTCAGGACCTCATGACACAACTGCAAATCGTCAAATGGGCGCAGATATTTTATAATGAGTTCAGACAGATGCCTCAAACTTGTTTCTAAACGATTGTGCTCTTTCTCAAATTCACGGATAGAATAGCGCTGAAGCTTCTGAATGAAAGAAGCTTCGGCTTCCTTCAGGGCAGCCTGCTTTTCCAGTTCAAGGATATAAGGTAAAATTTGCTCCTCTTCCTGGGAGATATGGGCCATAAACTCCTCTTTATAATCATTGAAAAAAGCGGTTACCAGAGTAACCTCCTTTTCGGACAGAGAAGAATGTTCCATCAGGCGCAATATTTTATACTCCACCATGGGAAGGGCAATCTCTTTGTAGTACTTATGGGTGGAGCTAATGTAATCAACCATGGTACTCAGCGGGAACAGGGCCAGTCCCTCTTCGGGGACATACAGTTCATCCAGGTAAGCGTTTGCAATTTCCAGGAAAAAATCCGTATTCACTCCGTGGGCCTGACACACCTCATCCACACTAAGCTCTCCGAATCCAGACTTCAGGTTGAACCGGGGCAAGAGAGGCAGCAACTGAAGGTTTTCGAGTATTACCCTGTACATGGGCCAATCCCTGGTAATCATCTCTGTTTTTTTTCTTTTTCAATCTCCGTTTCCGTAATTCCGTATTTTTCATCTTCCTCCTGGTTGCCCAGGGGCTCAACATGAACCATGATGTCATAAATATTCCGGAGATTTGATTTAATACTATTTTCCACTTTTTTAGCAATATCATGCGCCTCTTTGACCGACAGTTCAGGATTCACTTCAATGTCGAGGTTTACCATATAGTAATGTCCGATTTTACGGGCCCTGACCCGGTGAGGATTATGGGCCCCCTTTACCATATGAATGGATTCGAAGAGACGCTTATAGAGTTCTGTATTGTCGATGCCGTCCATCAGATCAATATTGGATTTCATAAAGATCCGGAATCCTTCGTACATAATGAAAATACTGATTAAAAGAGCGATGATACGGTCGATCAGGGGTTCTTCCAGAACCAGGGTAAAGATCAGGCTGATGAGAACACTTAAAGAAAGCAAGATATCATTTCTCATATTTCGGGCATTGGCCTCCAGCATGCTGCTCTCCACCTTTCTGCCTGTTCTGAACAGGACGAGAGAGAGAATAAATTTTCCACCGATGGAGATCAGGGTTACCCAGAGCGCCAGTTTACCCGGGATTTCCATGCTCTCGCCAGCCACAAGCAACTGTACGGTGGAGTAGGCCAGCTGTACGCCGGCAAAAAAGATCAAAAAGGAAAGCACCTTGGTAGCTACCGTATCGGCTTTTTTATACCCGTAGGGAAATTTGATATTGGGGGGCCTGGCGATAATCCGGGCAGCGACCAGCACCACCAGCGAAGAAACAATATCAGAGACCGAATCGATGCCATCGGCAATCACAGCAAAACTGCCTGAAATTAAACCAGCCGCCAGTTTCAAAAAAGCCAGCAGGGCGTTACCGGTTATGGCCCACCAGGAAGCTCGGATGATCTGTTGTTCTCTTTTCATCTCTTCACGGTATGATGAATGAAATGAGGATCATGTTCTGATTTATATTCTATCTGAAGGGTGATGTGCCCGATACCGAAATCATCTCTGAGAAGCTGCTCGATTTTGTGCCTCAGGTGATTCACACGACTCAGTTTAAGATCGACATTCAGCTCTACATGAGCCTCCAGATGAACCTCGCTGTCGGTAAGCATCCAGGCGTGTATATGGTGAATATTCAAGACCTCGGGCACCAGTTCGACCATATTTTTGATAGCCGGAAGATCCAGGTGTTCAGGAGCCGATTGCATCAAGATACGGACCGACTCTTTAAGAATTATCAGTCCCGACCTTATGATATATATGGAAATCAGGACCGTGATCACAGGATCGATCCATGTGATTTCAAAAACCTGTATCAGGCCCCCCCCGATGATCACCACCACGGAGGAGAGGCTGTCGCCGATCAGGTGGATGTAGGCGGCCTTTACATTGATGCTTTTTCCTGCGTCTTTTCTAAGGATAAGGACCGCATAGAGATTGGCCAAAAGGCCAATCATTCCCACCACCAGCATGATCATGGAGTTAATGACGCCCGGATTCTGCCACCTGTGCCAAGCTTCTTTGATCAGGAAAACGCTCATGACTATAAGGATAACCGCATTGATCAGTGCGGCCATAATTTCCAGTCGTTTGTAGCCGAAAGTCTTCTTTTGATTGGCTTCACGCTTACCAATGATGGTAGCCAGGTAGGCTATAAAGGTGGCAAAGGCATCGCTTAGATTATGAAGGGCATCTGAAAGAAGCGCCAGGCTGCCTGAGAGAAAGCCTCCGGCTATCTCTACAATACTGATTACCAGGTTCAGAACTGTTGCGGCCAGCAGGTTTTTTTCATTCACCGGCTGGTGATGCTGGTGAGTGCGTCTGCGTTTATGCTTTTTTTCGGCCATTTATATGAACAATAATAAGCTGATTGCCATAACTGCCATACCGGCCAAAAAGCCATAGACAGAATGATGGTGCAAGCCGTATTCCCGGGCTGTCGGTAAAAGTTCATCAATGGATATAAATACCATGATCCCTGCGACTCCGGCAAAAATGAAACCAAAGACATGGTCGTTCAGAAAGGGCATGAGGATCAGCCAGGCGATCAGTGCGCCGACCGGCTCAGCCAGTCCGGACAGAAAAGACAAAAAGAACCCCCTTTTTTTATTTCCTGTACCATAGGAAATGGGAACCGAAACAGCGATGCCTTCCGGGATATTGTGAATCGCAACGGCCACCGCAATGGGGATGCCCAGAGAGGGATCGGACATGCCGGCCATGAAAGTGGCTACACCCTCCGGGAAATTATGGATCGCAATGGCCAGTGCAGTAAACAGGCCCATGCGAACCAATCTGGGATCTCTGCTGTTGCTTCTGTCCATATCCTCAATGCGTTTGATCTCATGAGGATTTTCCTGGGAGGGGATCAGCTTATCGATCAGGGCAATAATCAGGATACCGGCAAAAAAGGCAAGCACGGCATACCAGGCGGCCATTTTTTCGCCAAATCCGGGGATCAGAGCAATTCGTGCTTTCTGGAGGATTTCTACAAAAGATACGTAAACCATCACTCCGGCTGAGAATCCCAGGCTAAGCGATAAAAACCGGGTATTCGTGCTTTTGGTAAAAAATGCCAGGGCACTGCCGATCCCGGTAGATAGGCCGGCAAAAACCGTGAGTCCAAAAGCAAACCAAAAATTGCCTGTCTCCATGTAAAAACAAATTAGCTGGCTTTTCTTCCTTTCTTTGGAGCTTTGGGGATGGGCTCCTGTGAAAAGTGGCGGGGTCGTTTTGCCGTCCATGCAATCATTACCACCCCGGCTAAAATGAAAGGAAGGCTGAGCAGCTGTCCCATATTAAACTGCATTCCGGCCTCGAAAGCAACCTGGTCGTTTTTCACAAATTCAATAAAGAATCGGGCAGAGAAAAGAAGGATCATAAACACTCCAAATATAAAGCCATCACGGACCTTCATATACCTGCGGCGATAGAAAATAAACAGAGCCGTAAATATCAGGATATAACTCAGGGATTCATAGAGCTGGGTGGGGTGACGGGCCACGGTGGGAAGTAATTCGCCGGTATTGGAGTCATAGAGCCTGTCACGGACAAACTCAAAGCCCCAGGGAAGACCGGTCGGAAGACCATAGATCTCCGAATTAAACAGGTTTCCAAGCCGAATGAAGGCTCCCCCCAAAGCAACTACAATCACAATGCGGTCAATAAGCCATAGAAAGGAAAGTTTGTATTTTCGAATGTATAACCAAAGCGAGAGAAGGATCCCTATGGCAGCCCCGTGGCTGGCAAGTCCACCCTTCCAGATTTTAAGGATTTCAACAGGATTCGCCAGGAAATAGTCCGGTTCATAAAAAAAACAGTGACCCAGTCGGGCTCCAATAACCGTTCCTACAGCGATATAGATTAATAATTGATCCATCATTTCTGAGCTGAGCCTTTCGGTGGAAAGGAACCTGGTAAAAACGATGTAGCCGGAAAGGAAGGCTGAAGCAAACATCAATCCGTACCACCGGATGCTGAGTTGACCAATACTGAAAATTTCGGGATCCACATTCCAGGTGATGGCTTCAAAAATCATAATTACGGGCCTTTGAGATTAAGCTACAAATATAATAACATTCCGGGGGTTTCTCCTGAAGCTTATATCTTTGTATGTTTGCACTAAATTGATGAAACGTGTCCGCTAAATACTTTTGGTTTTTGTCTGTTATTCTTGTTTGCTGGAGCTGTGCTCAGCAGGGATCCCCTTCCGGGGGCCCTAAAGATGAGGATCCGCCGGTGGTGCTAAAATGCGAGCCACCCAACTATTCCACAAATTTTAATGCAAAGAGGATCCTCATTACGTTTGATGAATTTATTGTTTTGGACAATGTGAATCAGGAGCTGATCGTTTCCCCGCCCATGGAAGAGAAACCGGAGGTAAAACTGAAGAAGAAGACCTTGATTATAGAGTTTGAAGAGACAGTCAGGACAAATACCACCTATACCTTCAATTTTGGAAACGCGATAAAGGATCTCCATGAAGGAAACAAATTGCAGAATTACGAATACGTATTCTCCACCGGCGATGTACTCGACTCTCTGTCAGTGAGGGGAACCCTTCAATATGCAGAGAGCCTCGAGAAACCCGAAGACCCGGTATCCATTATGCTTTATTCCGATCTCCGGGACTCGGTTCCTCTCATCGATATCCCCCTTTATGTGGGACGCACGAATGACAGTGGTGTTTTTAGCGTGAACAATCTTCGCCCCGATGTATATAAGGTGTTTGCCTTAAAGGACGGGAATAATAATCTGCTTTTTGACCTTCCTTCGGAAGAGATTGCTTTCCTGGACACAAGCCTGATCCTAAATGCCGATTTTACCAGGCAACTTTTGGGAGATTCGATCGTATCCGCAGTCCTGACGGATACGCTGGAGGCAGACTCTTCCGGAACGGGCACGGACTCTTTGTCCCGTATGGGATCAGATCTGAACGCGATCTATATTGATTTAAATTTATTTACGGAAGAACCGGACATTCAGTACCTGACCGACTATGTCAGAGAGGACCGGCGGAAAATACAGCTGGGTTTTGCCCTCCCGCTTACAGATACTTTTACGTATTACACGCTCCAGGCGGAAGGAAAGCGTGCTCCCCGCTTCCTGGAACATTTTTCTACTAAGCGGGACAGCCTGACCCTGTGGATGATCGATTCGACAGACTATAACCATGACAGCATTCAGATGGTGGTGAACTATACGGTAAAAGACACCCTTGAGCAGTTTATATGCACATCCGATACCCTTTTGTTTACTTACCGGGAACTTCAGGGTAGAAGCAAAAGGGACCGGTCGGATCAAAAGGAGACCGCGACGGAAGAGGAAAAACTGGAGCTGCTTACCATCCGGAACAATAGCAACCATGATTTGAACAGAGATCTGTCCCTGCAACTGGATTTTCCTTTAGGCAGGATGAATGATTCTCTGATATCTCTTTACCATATTCCCGATTCGGCGGAGGTTCCGATTCCTTTTTCAGTGAGGGCCGACACCCTGTCTCTATACCGGGCTATCCTGACTGCCACCTGGGAGTCGGATTCCAGATACAGGATGCTGTTATTGCCCGGGGCCATTTCGAGCATCTATCCCATGCAGCACGATACGGTGGATGTGAGCTTTAAAACACGCGACCTGGAGTTTTACGGACAGATTCTGCTCACTGTAAACCAGGTGGCACACCAGGTGCTGGTTCAGCTTTTCAGCGGTAAAACACTGGTAAAAGAAATTTTGGTTGAGAAGGATGGACAGTATCATTTTCCCTATCTGTCCCCTCAGAAGTACCAGTTTAAATTTATTCATGATCTCAATAATAACGGAAAATGGGATACGGGTAACTATCTGAAAAAGATTCAGCCCGAACCCGTAGAACTACTTCCCGGAACGATTGAAGTAAGGTCAAACTGGGATCATGATGTGACCATGATCCTGGAAAAGTAGGATGATCAGTTCCCGGATGGATTATCGAGCCGCTTCCAGATTAAAGCCGCAGCCCCCAGAACGGCGATATTTTTATTTAAAAGGGCGGAAGGAACGATCTCAATCTTATTCCGGAAGATGGGTAATAGATGTTCTTCCATGCTCTGTTTGGCGGGATCAATGATCCACTTCCCCGCTTTGGCCAGTCCCCCGAATAAAAAAATGCGGGAGGGGCTGATATGAGCCACCGTGTCGGCCAGGGCCCTGCCCAGGAGGTAGCCGGTTCTTTCAAAGGCTTTGATGGCAATAGGGTCGCCTGCTTCGGCCAGGGCAGTAATCATTTTTGGTTTTAGTTTGGAAAAGGGAATTTTCCGAAAATCGCTCTCGCTGTTTTCTTCCGCCAGTAATTCATACACAGTTCTTTTAATTCCCGTGGCCGAAACGTATGCTTCCAGGCATCCTCTTTTTCCGCATCCACATTGCCTGCCATGATCATAAACCAGTACATGTCCGAGTTCTCCGGCAAATCCGTCGTGCCCGTAAATGATATCTCCATTGACAACAAGCCCGCTTCCCAGCCCGGTTCCCAGGGTGATCATCAGAAAATTCTTCAGCTTGACGGCATCTCCAAACAGCATTTCTCCCAGCGCTGCAGCATTGGCATCATTGGTGACCAGAATGGGAAGGTGAAAATGATTTTCCATCAGTTTGACAAATTCAATCTTCCCTTTCCAGGCCAGGTTGGGAGCGTTTTCAATGGTGCCTGTATAGTAGTTGCCATTCGGAGCCCCCACCCCAATACCAAGTAAAAGAAAGGAAGTTTCGATCTGTTCCAGGCTTTGTTTCACATGCGCATGAAGTGCTTGAATAAACGCTTCGATGCTTTCATATCCGCGGGTGCTGATTTCATCTTCGAAATGGATGAATCCCGAACGATCCACCAGGCCTATTTTTGTAAAGGTTCCCCCAATATCTATTCCAAGAACAACTTCCAGAGCCATCGGATTTCAATCTATGGATTATAAGGGCCAAAATTAATAATTCTAAGCGGATTTGGTTAAATTAGCTGAGATATCTAAAACACAAGCTATGACCAATTTTATTGTTCCCATCGACTTTTCAGTGGATTCTCTCAAAGGACTTGAGTGGGCGCTTCTGTTTTCTCAAAAGAAAACGGTGAATATTCAGATGGTCTATGTATTGACCAATAGTTCCAATTTTCAGCCCAGAGTGGTTGAGGAGGAACAGAAATATGCAGAGACCCAGTTCAGGAAGCTGGTAAAGGATTATGGTCCGCGACTTGGAAATCAATCCAGACTGCGGTACCTCATAAAAAAAGGGAAAGTGTACCGGGAAATTGTGAACCAGGTGAACTCCTACAAGAATGCTGTGGTTTCTGCCTCGACACATGGTGCTTCAGGTTTTGAGGAGCTCTTTATAGGGAGCAATGCCCTTAAAATTATGGCTGCCACCGAAAAACCGGTATTTACTCTGCGCACATACATGCCTGGCGATGTGAAGAAGATTGTCGTACCCATCAAGTTACATCTGGATACCAGGCAAAAAGCCCCGGCTGCGGCTGATCTGGCCGAACTGTTTGGTGCAGAGTTACATGTGCTGGCTATTTCGACTCACAAGAATAAGCGGGACCTGGAAAGGCTGGAGTCCTATTCAAGGCAGGTAAGCAATTACTTCAAAGCCCGGAAGCTACAAACTGTTAGCAAAACACTGGTGGGAGATAACCTGCCCGGACTGACCTGCACTTATGCCGAGGCCGTAAATGCTGATCTGATTGCCATTATGTCCAGCGCCATTGATAAGTGGAATGTTTTTCTGGGGAGTTATGCGCAGCAAATGCTGAAAAGCGCCCCCGTTCCTTTGCTGAGTATCACACCCAGGGAAAAACAGATACCTGCAGGATTCAGTACCTTTGGAGGATAGGCCATAAGCAGACAAAAAGAACATACGGAATATCATGACGGGTCGCATTTATTGACCCTCCTGGAATCTCTTCCCTTTGCAGCCTGGTTTAAAGATGAACATGGCAAATTCACCCGTGCCAATGACAACTTTTTAAAAATTGCCGGGAAAGACCGGGAGCAGGTTATCGGGCGCACAGCCAGGGAGGTCTTTGACTCCGATGAGGCCAGACAAATGGAAGAAGGGGTTCGTGAGGTATATCGAACAGGGAAAATGACCGAATCGACCTATTCCAGAGGGAAGAGTATCATTAAAACGGTTCATTTTCCGGTCAGAAACGGGAAGGGGGAGATCGTGGGTTCAGGGGGATACAGGGAAGATATTACCAACCTGACAGCTGCCCTGCAGGCTCTTCACCGTGAAAAGGAGACCCTGGAGGTTCTTCTGGAGACCATTCCCTTTTGTATCTTCTTTACCGACCGGCACGAGCGTTATATCCGGGTAAACCATATGATGGCAAAGCTGCTCCGGGTGTCCGATCCCGGAGAAGCAGCCGGGAAGACCAATAAGGAGTTTTTTACCAAGAGAGTAGCCCGTAAAATGATGGAGGAGGACCGGACTATTATTGAAACCGGAACCCCCATCGTGAATAAAATTATCTATTTTGAAGATGATGGGGTGGAGGGGTTCTGGATGGAGAAGAATAAGATCCCCATCAGGGATGAGAGGGGGGTCATTACCATGATAATGGGAATCTTTAAAGATGTTTCTGACCTGATGCGGATCGAAAATGAGTTGAAAGAGGCCCGGGATCGTGCCGAGGAGTCCGATCGGCTGAAGACCTCCTTTCTGGCCAACATGAGCCACGAGATCAGAACACCCATGAACGGCATTATCGGATTTGCCAATTTGTTAAGGGATCCGGAACTGGCCGATGATAAAAAAGATCTTTTTCTAAAGCATATTGACAACTCATCCGGTCAGCTCCTGAACATCATTGATGATATCATTGATATCTCAAAAATTGAATCCGGGCAGATGAAGATCTCCAACAAACCTGTGAGAATCAACGGGGTCCTGGATGAGATATACTCCTCATATTTTCATCGGATCAGGGGAGATGCCCCGGGGGAGAAACGGGTAGACTTTAAGCTGATTAAAGGAAACGACTCCCACGATTTCACCATCTTATGCGATGATTTCAGGTTGAGACAGATTTTTAATAACCTGATAGGAAATGCCATTAAGTTCACCAGGGAGGGCCACATCACTTTTGGGTACTCACTGCGTAACAACAGGCATGTGGAGTTTTTCGTCAGCGATAGCGGGATCGGGATTCCTTATAATAAGATCAGACTGATTTTTGACAGATTCGGACAGGTAGAACAGGAGCGGGTTCTTCAGCCATCAGGAACAGGGCTCGGTTTGCCCATCTCCAAAAGCCTGGTCAATCTGATGGGAGGTGAGATGTGGGCAGAGTCGGCTGTTGGCAAGGGATCTACGTTTTATTTCACCCTTCCGCTGGTGATAGAAAAGCCGGTGGAAGAGTCCCGGATTTTAATATCCAATAAGAACTATGACTGGAGCAATAAGCTTATACTGGTGGCTGAGGATGAAGAGTTAAACTGGTGTTTTGTCAAAGAAATGCTGAGACAGACCGGAGCCACTGTGCACAGGGCTACGAATGGTCGTGAAGTGGTAGCCCAGGCCCGGAAATTATCTCCCGACGCTATTCTGATGGATATTAAAATGCCTGAACTGAGTGGTATCGATGCAGCTCGAAAAATCAGGGTATTTAACAAAAAAGTTCCGATTATTGCTCAAAGCGCCTTTGTCATGGCTGAAGAAAAGGAGGAGAGTCTTCAGGCAGGATGTAATCATTTTGTTACCAAGCCTTTGGACAGAACCACTATTATGGAACTGATAGACAGCTATTTTAAATGAAAAGGGCGGTGATCATCGTGGCTGCAGGATCGGGCAGCAGGATGGGAGGAACGCTTCCCAAGCAATACCAGGAGCTACTCGGGAAGCCAGTCATCATTCATACTCTGGAGGCTTTTCACCGCTTTGATCCGGGCATGCAGCTGGTGCTTGTTCTGGCTCCGGAACACCGGCTTTTCTGGGAAAAACTGGCCGGAAAATATGAATTGGCCGGAGGGCTAACCTTTATCCCTGGAGGAAGCAGCCGTTTTGATTCAGTAAAAAACGGATTAACCCAAATAAAGAAACAGGGAATCGTGGGGATTCATGATGCCGTGAGGCCACTGGTGAGTTCCGGGACCCTGGCACGTACTTATAATGCTGCTGAACAGGGTGGAAGCGGGATACCGGTCATAGAGATGGACGATTCGGTCAGAAAGGTGGATCCAAACGGAAATTCTGAACAGTTGAACCGGTCGAGTTTAAGGCGGGTGCAAACCCCGCAGGTATTTCTTTCACAAAGAATTAAAGAAGCCTATCAGAAAGCCTGCGATCCTTCGTTTACCGATGATGCTTCCGTATACGAGGCGGTCTTTGGCCCGGTCACCCTGGTTGAAGGCAACCGGGAAAACATCAAAATCACCACCCCTGCAGATATGAAACTGGCCTCCCTGCTTATGGGTTCTGTGGTATAATTTTCCCTCCTACGCTGCTTTTGAATTCTTTTACCTCCGGAGAGCCCAGGAATCCAATAAAGGCCTTCCTGGTGGCATTGGCATTCAAATAGTATAAGCAGTTTACTTTAACCTGGGCTCCGGTGGCAGCTGTCACCCAGCATCTTTCGGTTTTCAATTCGTATCCCAGGTAATTTCCAAAGGTATAAGCATTGATCGCCTGGCTCCGGGCGCTTCCCCGCAGGATGATATCAGCTCCCTGATTCACCCTGGCATTCAGGGAATCGGCGGCAATATGCAACTCCACTTTTCCGCCGGTCTCCGCCAAGAGCAAGAGAGTCTGTGCTTTCAGGGTATCCTTTGATTGAACAACCGCCCCCCGGGCGATTTCGAGATTGGAAAGGTCCTTAAAAAACAATTTCGCAGGAATGAGCGGCGTTTTTTTCAGTCCGGTCCGGTTTTTAAGTATCAATATGCTTTCCTCATATTCTACTTCCAGAATCTCAGGCATGGACTCCTCTTCGACCACTAAGCTCAGACTGTCGGAGGCTACCAGTTGCAGATGGATATTCCCGCTAATTTTCAGTTTTTCAAAGGGCTGTTCCAACGGGATTTGATATTCCTGGCCAGAGGAGGTCAGGAGAAATAAACACAGAACAATTAAGCTTGTTAAAGCTCTCATATCACTTGATTTTCCTGCAAAAATACGTTTAAATATTTTATTACCTTGCACATCTTGAGCATGAAACAAATGGCAAGGACATTGATAATGTTAATGGTTTGTTTTCTGCTGGGTCATGCAACAGAAGCATTATCGCAGGAATCTCTGGTGATTTCAGACGATAAATTGCTTATCAGCAATATCCTTATCAGCGGTAACGATGTGACACAGGAATCGGTGATAAGGAGGGAATTGGTTTTTTCTGTCGGAGATACCATTGAGAAAATGAAGCTGCTTCCTGCTTTGCAGCGAAGCAAAGACAACCTGCTGAACCTGGCTCTATTCAATTTTGTTTATCTTAATATTAAGCACCTCGAAAACAACAGAATAAATGTGCTTATCGATGTGACGGAGCGCTGGTATGTCTGGCCGGTTCCTATCCTGGAGTATGCAGACAGGAATTTCAGCACCTTTATTCAGAACAGAGACTGGGACAAGATCAATTACGGAGCCTGGCTGAAATGGGGTAATTTCAGGGGAAGGAACGAGCTGCTGACCGGGAAGGTCCGCCTGGGCTATGTGAAAGAGTACTCCCTGGCCTATTCCAAGCCCAATCTGGGTAAAAAGCAGAATCACGGCATCTCGGCCGGGTTCAATATGACGCATCAAAATGAAGTAAGCATTGCAACGGTCAATAACGAACCCTTCGAATACAGGCCCCAGGAAAAGCCGGCCCAGATCCGGCTCAATGCCTTTGCCAAGTATAGTTTAAGGAGAAAATACTTCACCACACATTCGCTTCGATTTGAATATTACGATTACAGGGTTTCAGATTCAGTAGCCATTATCAACAGCAACTATCTGGGCGGGGGGAACACCAGTCAAAATTACTTCATGCTTACCTACTCGTTTGATTATGATATCCGGGATTCCAAGGTTTATCCTCTGGAGGGATTTAATGTGAGGATAAGGGCCGAGCAGATAGGGCTGGGCCTGATCCCCGACTTTGACTATGCAAGCTTTCGTTTAACCGGGACGGTGATGTTTCATCAGAAGCTGGCCAACAGGCTCTATTTCTATAATGCCACCAAGGGAAGATACACCTCGGAGAAGATGCTGCCTCATTTTCTTAACCAGGCCCTGGGTTATCATGAATTTCTGAGCGGTTATGAGTCCTACGTGATTGATGGCAGCGATTATGTGATCACCAAGTATGACCTGAAGATCCAGCTGGTGAAACAGAAATCCTATACCATTCCTTTTATCGGGATGGAGCAATTTAACAAGATTCACTTTGCGGTATTTGCAAATCTGTTTGCAGACGCCGGTTACGTCAATAGTGTTTTTCCCAATCCCACCAATACCATGGTCAATACCTGGCAGTTTTCGGCTGGAGTGGGCATCGACCTGGTAACCTATTACGACCAGGTTTTCAGGATCGATTATGTGATTAACCGATATGGGGAACACGGTTTCTTTTTTCACGTAGAAACCCCGTTTTTCAGGTGGTAAAGAAGGCGGAATGATAAAATTATTAGAACGGTCAAGGCTCAGGGATCTATCCAGTCCCCCTCTTTTTTAATCAGCATGATCAAAGCCTCAAGCGCTTCCTTTTCGGGAATATTCTTAAGCACAGCTTCCCTGTCCCTGTAAATACTTACCCGGCCCGGTCCGGCGCCGACATACCCGTAATCGGCATCGGCCATCTCGCCGGGACCGTTGACAATGCAGCCCATAACCCCGATTTTTAAGGTGGTGAGATGGGAGGTAGCCTGGCGGATCTCCTTTAAACGGGTCAGGATATCAAAATGTGTGCGCCCGCAGGAGGGGCAGGCTATGTATTCGGTTTTCGTAATCCGCGCCCGGGCTGCCTGCAGGATATTCAGCAGGGTATCGTTGAGCACAGGGAGGGTCATATGCCTGTTTTCCACCCATATCGCATCCACCATTCCATCCGCCAGAAGAGAGCCCAGCTCTCCAGCCAGCTGTATCTGAAACTGGTCAGGATCTACAGTTTCATACATGCATTTGACTAAGATGGGAGCTCTGGGGTTCCTGAGGCAAAAACGGTTCAACCGTGCTTTCATTTCCTGGATACTGTCCGTACCCTTTTCAAGCAGCATTATTTTTTCGCCTGAGTCGAGCAAGCCGGGATTTTTTTCCCACTCTTCGAACGGGACCGTTAATCCATGAAGCTCTTCAGGCTTTAAATCAAGCGACCGGTCCGGCGGCATCCGGCCTACGATTTTAACCAGAGTCCCGTTTCCCAATCCTGACAGCGGAAGCGATTTTCTTCTGGAATAATCAAAAGGGTCCCAGGCCAAACCTTCAAAAGGATGATAGGGAAGCTGTTCCGGTTTTTGAAAAATACGAACCAGCCGGGAGGCTACCGGCAATTCCATTTCCGGAGCTTCGGTCAGAGAAACCCTGATGGTATCTCCCATACTTTCCAGGAGAAGGGGTGCTATGCCAACGGCAGATTTGATGCGGCCCTCCGGACCATCTCCAGCCTCGGTGACCCCCAGGTGCAGGGGATAGGCCATCGCCTCGCTGTTCATCTGGTGCACCAGCAGGCGGACCGATTGCACCATCACGCGCGGATTACTCGATTTCATGGAGACAACTACCTGGTCGAAGGATTCCTTTTTACAGATTCGCAGGAATTGCATGGCCGACTCGACCATTCCCCGGGGACTGTCCCCGTACTTTTCCAGTGTTTTCTGGTCCAGCGAGCCATGGTTTACCCCGATCCGGATGGCGGTCCCGTGTTCGCGGCATCTTTTAAGCAGGTTTGGAAGCAGAAGATCCAGGCTTTTGTTTTTCAGATAATTTCCGGGATTAATCCGGATCTTTTCACAAACCCCGGCAGCTTCCAGGGCCAGTTCAGCTTTGAAATGAATGTCTGCCACCAAAGGGGTCCTGTACCCGGCAGCGCGGAGCTCATTCCTGATCTTCTTCAGGCTCTCCACCTCCCGCCTGCCCTGGGTAGTAAGCCGGACCAGCTCCGATCCTGCCCCGATCATCCGGATGCACTGAGCCAATGATGCGCTAATATCATTGGTGTCTGTATTGGTCATGGATTGGATCCGGACCGGATAGTCCCCTCCCAGGCGGAGAGAGCCAACGGTGACAAGCTGTGAGTGGTATGGTTTCACAATTAATTGTTTCATTCAGCTAATTGATTTCCCAGTCAGCTCCGTCTTTCCGGTCCTTAATGGTAATGCCCAGATTGCTTAACTCGTTCCGGATGCGATCAGCAGCTTCAAAGTCGCGGTTCGATTTGGCAGTGCTTCTTAACTGGAGGATCATAGCGATCAGCTTGTCTGTAATATCATTTGATTTTTCACTTGCCGAAGGCATTTGAAGGCCCAGCACGGAGACAACCCAGGAATGATACAGGGTTCTCAGTTTTTCCAGGTCATTTTCAGAAATAGTTTCTTTTCCTTCGGCCAGCTTATGGACCAGTGTGATCCCACTCAACAAATGGCCAAGCAGTTTGGCTGTATTCATATCATCTTCCATCGCACTGTTGCAGAGCCCGGCCAGGCCGTCCACATCCATGGAGCTGCTGCCCGAGGATTGAATGTGTTTCAGTGTTTCCATGGCGTTCATCAGCCGGATCAATCCTTTTTCAGAGGCCTGCAAAGCCTCGTTGGAAAAATCAAGAGTGCTGCGGTAATGCGCCTGAAGGATGAAAAAGCGAATAACCATGGGTCCGTAAGCCCTTTCCAGCATCTTGTGCTCGCCCGAAAAAAGTTGATCCAGAGTAATAAAATTGCCCAGCGAACGCCCCATTTTCTGGCCATTGATGGTGATCATGTTGTTGTGCATCCAGTAACGGACGGCAGGTTTGCCAAAGCCTGCCACATTCTGTGCAATTTCACATTCGTGATGGGGAAAGAGAAGGTCCAGCCCTCCTCCATGAATATCAAACTGCATGCCCAGGTATTTCGTGCTCATGGCAGAACATTCCAGATGCCAGCCCGGATACCCATCACTCCATTTGGAGGACCAGCGCATGAGGTGGGAGGGATCGGCTTTTTTCCACAAGGCGAAATCAAGCCCGCTTCTCTTTTCCGATTGCCCGTCCAGCGCCCTGGTGTTGGAAAGAAGGTCTTCGATCTTTCTTCCCGAAAGTTGCCCGTAGGGGTATTTTTTGTTATAGGCATTTACATCGAAATAGACCGAGCCGTTGACCTCATAGGCATAGCCTGCTTCCAGGATCTTCCCGATGAGTTCCTGCTGTTCAATGATATGTCCGCTGGCTCTGGGTTCAATGCTGGGAGCTAGCACATTGAGTGCATCCATGTTTATATGATAGCGGTTCATATAATGCTGAACCACCTCCATGGGTTCCAGCGATTCCAGCCGGGCCTTCTTCAGGATCTTATCTTCTCCGTCATCTGCATCATCTTCCAGGTGCCCCACATCGGTGATATTCCGGACATACCTCACCTTATAATCCAGATACTGCAGGTACCTGAAGAGCACGTCGAAAGTGATGGCCTGTCGGGCATGACCCAGGTGGGCATCCCCATAGACAGTGGGCCCACAGGCGTAGAGGCCGACAAATGGGGGATTGATAGGTTCAAAACGCTCTTTTTTCCTGGTCAGAGTATTATATAGAATTAGCTTATTGATCATAACTATTGGTGGATAATCTGCATGATGGAAACAAAATTAGTAAATTTAACTCGTACCGGAAATGTAGAAAAAATGGCAAAGAACAAAAGAACCAGTAAGGATAAATTCACAGGCGAACAGGCCGCCGCTTTAATCATGGGCCTGTTTGGAAGAAACCCCAAACAGATTTATAACTATAAGCAGATTTCAAAACTGCTATTTATCAGCGATAAGCAACTAAGAGCCATGGTGAACAGGACGCTGGACGATCTGGTGGCGAAAAAACAGCTCGAGCAGCTGGAGCCGGGGAGATACCGCCTGTTGAGCAGAGCCGGTTATAAAACCGGGACTCTGGATATGACCCAGCATGGATATGCCTTTCTGGTCTCGGAAAATTCGGACGAAGATGTATTTATTGCCAGGAATAATCTGAAAACAGCCCTGGACGGTGACCTGGTGAAAGTCTTTGTTTATCCCTCACGCAAGAACCGGTCGAGGATCGAAGGCGAGGTCGTGGAGATATTGGAGAGGACCCGCGACACCTTTGTGGGGACGGTGGAAATTTCGCGCAACTATGCCTTTCTGCTGCCTGACAGCCGTAAAATGCCTTTTGATATTTTCATTCCCCTCGAAAAACTGAAGGGAGTGGAGCATGGCCAAAAGGCCATTGCCCGGATCATTGACTGGCCGGAGAAGGTTAAGAATCCCTTTGGCGAAATTGTAGATATCCTGGGATATCCCGGTGATAATGACACCGAGATGAACTCCATCCTGGCTGAATTTGATCTGCCCATAAAGTTTCCCGAAGAGGTGGAGGCGTATGCCGGGAAGATCCCGGATGGGATATCGGCAGAGGAGATAAAAAAACGAAGGGATTTCCGGAAGGTGCCTACTTTTACCATTGATCCCGCCGATGCCAAGGATTTTGATGATGCGCTTTCCCTGCAGGCCCTGAACGGCGGATTTTGGGAGGTGGGAATCCATATTGCCGATGTGTCCCACTATGTTCATACAAAGACCATTCTGGATAATGAGGCTTTTGACCGGGGAACTTCGATATACCTGGTCGACCGGGTAGTCCCCATGCTTCCCGAAAAACTCTCCAACGGAGTATGCTCCCTTCGTCCCCATGAAGATAAACTTACCTTTTCGGCTGTATTTAAAATGAATGAGAAGGGCGAGGTGCTGGATGAATGGTTCGGCCGGACAGTGATTAACTCGGCCAGACGTTTTAACTACGAGGAGGCTCAGGAGATTATTGAGACCGGTGAAGGAGATATGAAAGAGGAGATATTGAAGCTTTATCAAATCTCCAAAGTGCTTAAGGAAAAAAGATTTAAAGGCGGATCTGTGAATTTTGAACGGGAAGAAGTAAAGTTCCATCTGGCTGAGGATGGAACTCCCACGGGGGTCTACTTCAAGGTTCAGAAGGAGGCCAACTGGTTGATCGAAGAATTTATGTTGCTGGCCAATAAAAGGGTGGCAGCCTATGCCAGCAGGGGTGGAAAATATGAGAAGGAATTAAGCCGGGCCGAAACCGGTGAAAAGAAACAGGTGGGAAAAACCTTTGTGTATCGTATTCACGACCTGCCCGATCCTGAAAAGATGGAATCTTTTTCGCGCTTTATCGGGAAGTTCGGGCATACTTTAAATCCCCAGCAATCGGCCCGGCGCCTCTCCGCCGCGTTAAACAATCTGCTGGACCAGGTGCAGGGAAAAAAGGAGCAAAATGTGGTGGAGATGATGGCCCTCCGTTCCATGGCCAAGGCACGCTATTCCACTAAAAACATAGGCCATTACGGACTGGCTTTCAAAGACTATGCCCACTTTACCTCCCCCATAAGGCGCTACCCCGATCTGATGGTACACCGTTTACTGGCCCATTACCTGGAAAACGGGGAATCGAAGAATGCAGAAACCTATGAAAAACGGTGCCAGCATACATCAGAAATGGAACGAAAAGCCATAGAGGCTGAGAGGGCGTCCACCAAATACAAGCAGGTGGAGTTCATGCAGGATAAGATTGGAAAGGTGTTCGATGGAGAGGTTTCAGGACTAACCGACTGGGGGATCTATGTGGAGATTGTGGAGAATAAGTGCGAAGGAATGGTATCCATCAAAAGCATCGCTGACGATTTTTATGAGTTTAATGAGGAAGAGTATATGATTGTGGGCCGTCATTCGGGAAGAAAATTTGAGATCGGAGATGAGGTTCAAATTGAAGTGATGAATGCCAACCTGTCACGGAGGCAACTTGATTATAAACTTGTGGAACTGGAAGAGGAGCTTTAATTTTAAGCTTGAATTTATGCACTGACAAATGGTTGTTGTCAAAGAAGAGGTCCGAGCAAATATAGTTGGCGTAGCCCGGAGAATCTTTACCAGGAATGGGTTCAGGAAGGCGACCATGGAAGAGATTGCCAGCGCTTCAAATATGGGGAAGAGCTCTATTTACTATTATTTTAAAAGCAAAGAGGAGATCTTCCGGGTGGTGGTGGAGTATGAGGCCACCATGCTCAAAGAGCGGCTTAAGCGGATTATCAACAGAAATGATTCTCCCCCGGAACGGCTCAGAGCTTATATCCTTTTCAGATTGCACCATATAAGGACCCTGGAAAATTTCTATGCAGCCCTGAACGAGGAGACCCTGTCCCAGATGAGCTTTATCCTGGATATCAGGCGCAATTTTGAGGTGGAAGAACAGGAACTGGTAAGCAAGATCCTCCGGGATGGAATGGAGCAGGGTTTTTTCCAACTGAGCAGTTCAAAGATCGGAGCCATTGCCATCTCTACCATGATGAAGGGACTGGAACTGCCCTTACTCCTGAGCGAAGTTCATAAGAAAGACCGCCAGGAACTGATGGAGGACCTGATACGGGTGCTCCTCTACGGGATCCTGAAAAGGTAATCCCTCCTTTGAACGGAACCAGGGTATGATAAACCACTTCAAGGATGTATCTTCTCTTTCCGTCCAGGCTTTTTCCAGGTGAGCAAGGACCTTAAAAATTGTACGTCTGGCTGTGGGTGTCCAGCTGATCTTCATTAGCTATACAAAAGATTAAAGCCCGAACAGAAGAGGATGAGATCCCCTGATTTTTCTTCTGAGTGCATACGAACAATGTAGTCCGGATATTCAGGGAGTCATTTATAGAGCGGAGCGACCTATTCTCCCTTTACCAGTGCGGATATTTTGTGTTTGATCTCTGTATTCTGATAGATGCCCTTGAATTGTTCGGCACCAGGGCCAAAGGCAAATACGGGAATCAGCGTGGCCGAGTGCTGTCCTGTTGCAAATACGGGCTCAATATAGGCATAGTCAGGATAGCGTTTCTCGCCGGGTTTTGGCTCTTGGGGCCCCAGGGTGAAGCCTCCGGTTTCATGGTCGGCGGTAACCACGACCAGGGTGTTGCCGTCTTTCTCGGCAAAGTCCAGGGCGGCTGCAATCACTTTTTCAAAATCAAGCATTTCTCCTACCAGGTATTCTGCATCATTGGCATGACCGGCCCAGTCGATCTGGGAAGCTTCCACCATCAGGAAGAATCCCTCCTGGTTTTGCGAAAGATAAGAGAGGGCCAGGGAAGTGGCTTCGGGAAGGAACTCCCCTCTTCCCTTCAGGCGGGGAGGCATGGGTCCCGCTTCAGGCAGAAATCCATACTTCTTATCCGCGCTCAGGGTGCCCGGAGCAGGAAGGCCCGTGGTATCAATAACAAATCCCTTCTCAGCGGCCAGGGCCAATAGATCGGCACTATCTTTTCGCATATTAAATTTTTCTCTTCCGCCTCCTGCGAAAAAATCAATTTTCGAGTCAAGCAGCTGAGCAGCGATCTCCTCTTCCATGGAACGTTGCTCCACATGTGCATAAAAAGAGGCGGGGGTTGCATGAGAGATGGTGGAAGTAGCCACCACCCCTGTACTCCAGCCCATGGAGGCAAGCAGTTCGGCAATATTTTGCAGGGAGACCCTGGAGGTATCCACCCCAATGGCGCCATTGTAGGATTTTGTTCCGGTTGCCAGAGCCGTGCCGCTGGCAGCGGAATCGGTTACCTTATGGCTGGCAGAAGAGGTTTGTTGCAGGCCTATTTCCTGAAAGCGCTTAAAAACGGAGGGTTGATCGCCATAATAGAAACCGGTGGAAACCGCGGAGAGACCCATTCCATCTCCAATCAGCAGGATAATCTTATTGGGTTTTTCCGGTTCAGTCCGATTATGGTAAGAGGCCGTGCAGGCCAGTGTAAGTACAGTAAGCAAAAGAATGAAAATATTTCTCATGGTTGTTGTCGTTTTTTCGTAAACCACAAAGTAAACAAATCTATGGAAGAAAAGGTTTATTTCTACTCCTGTAAATTACTTTTTAGCCATGCAGGGCGGTCGGTGGTAACTGCCGACACTCCCAGCTGTTGCATCTTGCGGGCGGTTTCCGGATCGTTGACGGTCCAGCACCAGACATCCAGTCCGGCGGCCAAACACTTTTCCATCAGCGGCCTGTCGATGATGGTGTGCCGAAGATCCACTCCGTCCAGGCGGCTCTCTACAACTGCTTCAAAATGTTTATTGAAATCGGGTTTAAACATGGAAAGATAATAACAGGGGACCTCCGGATATAGCTCCTTGCTTTGCCGGATAGTTTCAAAATCGAAAGCAATTAAGCTGATACGGCCACTCTTCCAGTGTTCGGCGATGAGCTCTTGCAGATAGGGAAGGATCTCGGGGCCGGTTTTAATTTCGATGACCAGCATGCGGTCCTCAGGAATGACGTCCAGTACATCCTTCAGAAGGGGAATGGTTTCCTGGTCATATTCCGGCAGGTTGGTTTCCCTTGGAATAACAACCAGGTGTTTTAATTCTTCCCAGGTGGCGTCCTTCACCGTAAAGCTCTTTCCGGTCAGTTTTTTTGTATTCTTGTCGTGAAAAAGAACCACCTTCCCATCGGCGGTAAGCATCACATCACATTCGGCTGCATCGGCCCCCAGCCTCCAGGCAAGCTGAATGGAGGCCAGTGTATTTTCAGGAGCCAGGTAGGAGGCTCCCCGGTGGCCCACATATTGAAAAGGTTTCTCAGGACCAGGTTCCTGTGCCTTAATAACCGGGGCCGTAAAGATTAAAAGAAGGACAATAGCAAAGGTTCTCATATCTGTGTTAATTTTGTAATGAATGGTGAGAGCTCAAACGAGTTCAACTAAAATAAACAATTAATCGATGAATCCTCCCAGCTTGCTGCAAGGGGAATTAATATAACACTTTCGAGTCATGAAAATCAATTTCTTTAAGCGTTTACGAAAATTTTTTCGCACAACCCTGATCGGGGGTGTGGTAGCCCTCGCCCCGCTGACTTTGATTATCCTGTTATTCAGATGGGTGATTAACCTCATTGGCCGCACTCTGACCCCGCTGGTGGACACCATTATTCAAAATCCGGATCCCAATCCATACTTTAAATTTGCCATCTATATTATTTCTGTTATTGCCGTTTTACTCTTCTTTTTTATTATCGGGTTGATCGTTCGCACCCGGCTATTCCTGTTTCTCAACAGGGCGGAAGATCGTTACTTTCTGAAAATACCCGGTTATAAACTGGCTAAAGAGACAGTTCAGCAGTTTTTTGGGAAAAACCGCTCATTTTTCAAAGAAGTGGTACTGGTGGATATTTTTAATACGGGTGCATTAATGACCGGTTTTATTACCGACGATCAGGGGGAGGTCATTACAGTGTTTGTTCCAACCGGTCCCAACCCCACCTCGGGAAATATCTATCATCTGAATAAAGATAAGGTAGTTAGGACCAAAGCACCTGTCGAGATGGGAATGAAAACCATTATCAGTTGCGGAGCCGGATCAGGAGAGGTGTTTGAAAAGGCAGTAATGAAATAGATCAGGATTTGGTCTCCACATGCCTGAAGAAACGTTTCTGGTTGAACAGGATTATGGCCACAGCCACAGAAATGCTCGAATCGGCAATGTTAAATACGGGTCTGAAGAAAACAAAGCTGGATCCTCCCCGGAACCATTCCGGATAGTTGCCTTTAATGACGGGGAGGTAAAACATGTCGACCACCTTCCCCTGCATCAAGGGGGCATATCCGCCACCTTCGGGGAACATGCTAGCCGCCTGAATGGGGGTGCTGCTGTTAAAGATTATTCCATAAAAGACAGAATCAATGATATTCCCTAAAGCCCCGGCCATGACCATGGAAAGAGTAATAATCAAGCCGGGATGAGCATGCTGGCGAATCAGTCGTCGAAGATATATTCCGATGGCTATCACAGCCAGGATCCGGAAGGATGTCAGGAGAATCTTACCCAGACTTCCCGGAAGTGCCATCCCGAAGGCCATCCCGTTATTCTCCACAAAATGGAGAATCCCCCAGTTGCCGAAAATGGGGATCTGCTGATAGAGAGTCATGTGGGTTTTAACCAGAATTTTCAGGGTCTGATCGGCCACAAGAATCAGCAGGATAATCATTATGGATTTCCTGGTGATGGACATATCGACTAATCTAATAAGGGGATGGATTATTGTTTTGATTTGGCCTCAAAGGAAAGCGTGGCATGTGGGACTGCACGCAAACGCTCCTTGGAGATCAGCTTACCGGTTTCCCGGCAGATGCCATAAGTTTTGTTTTCGATCCGGATCAGGGCTCCCTGAAGGTGCTGGATAAATTTTGCCTGCCGGGTGGCCAGCCTTCCGGCCTCCTCTTTGGAGAGTGTGGCGGCTCCCTCTTCCAGTACTTTAAAGGTGGGTGAGGTATCCTGGGTATCGTTACTTTCACTCTGGGTTATGGCAGATTTCAATATTTCATAATCTTCCCTGGCCTTATCGAGTTTCTGCTGGATGAGCTCTTTGAACTCCTGCAGCTCCGCATCCGAATATCTGTTCTTCTCAGCCATGATCATTTCTTCTTTGGTTTGCTAAATATACAATATTTTAATGATTCCCAATCCCGGTTTTATAACCGGGTTACGCGGATATTTATGTAGACGTCTTCATCAATATCAATGCGTTTGGTACTGTTATTTTCAATACGGTCAATCAGGGAAATATTTTTTGCAAGTGTTTGAGAACCAATATATTCACCATGAAATTTAATAACCTCGGTGATTAGTTCATGCTTTTCTATCAACACCTCGATCTTATCGGTTACATCAAAGCCGCTCTCCTTTCGGATGTTCTGTATCCGGTTAATCAGTTCCCGGGCCAGGCCCTCCTGCCGAAGCTCCTCTGTGATGTTAATATCCAGGGCAACAGTGATCGCTCCATCGTTGGCCACCAGCCATCCTGGAATATCTTCTGATACGATCTCCACATCTTCCAGGGTAAGCTGAATCAGTTCTCCGCCTATCTCCATCTGGAAGGACTTCTCTTTTTCAAAGGCAGAAATCTCTTTCTGATCCATGTTGTTAATGGCCCCACTCACCTCTTTCATCAATTTACCGAATCGTGGCCCCAGAGTTTTGAAATTCGCTTTGATACGCTTCACCAGGATCCCTGCTGTATCGGTGATATATTCAAGCTCTTTAACATTTACTTCGTTGATCACCAGGTGCTTGACATCCTCCACCTGTTGCTGAAAACCCGGATCAGAGATGGGAAGCATCATTTTGTTCAGGGGCTGGCGCACCTTGATATTGACCTTTCTGCGCAGACCCAGGACCATGGAAGACAGTTTCTGGGCTATATCCATTCTTTTTTCCAGGGCCGTATCGATCAGTGATTCATTACATTCCGGGAAGGTGCTGAGATGCACGGATTCGACTTTGTGCCGGCCGGTAACCAGATTCAGATCATGAAACAGCTTATCCATATAGAAAGGAGCCACCGGAGCTGCCAGCATGGAGATGGTTTCCAGGCAGGTGTACAGGGTCTGGTATGCAGCGCGCTTATCCTTATCAAACTCCCCGCCCCAGTATCGTTTTCTGTTCAGGCGTACATACCAGTTGCTCAGGTTTTCGGTCACAAAATCCTGGATCAGCCTGGCGGCACGGGTCGGTTCATAATTTTCAAACTCTGCCTTTACTTCCTTTATCAGTGTATGGAGCAGAGAAATAATCCAGCGGTCTATTTCAGGTCGTTCTTCAACCGGCACTTCCTTTGCCTCATATGTAAACCCGTCCACATTGGCATAGAGGGCGAAAAAGGAGTAAGTGTTAAAAAGAGTTCCGAAAAACTTACGCTTCACTTCTTCCACTCCCAGGGAGTCAAATTTAAGATTATCCCAGGGTTGCGAATTGGTGATCATATACCAGCGGAGGGGATCTGAACCATCTTTTTCTATGGTTTCGAATGGATCCACGGCATTGCCCAGGCGCTTGGACATTTTATTCCCGCTTTTGTCGAGTACCAGTCCGTTGGAGATGATATTCTTGAAAGAGACACTGTCGAAAAGCATGGTGGCTATGGCATGCAGGGTAAAGAACCATCCACGTGTCTGGTCGACTCCCTCGGCGATAAAATCGGCCGGAAACAGCTGGTCAAAGTCCTCCTTGTGTTCGAAGGGATAGTGATACTGGGCATAGGGCATGGAACCTGAATCGAACCAGACATCGATCAGTACCGGTTCGCGAAACATTTTTTGTCCCGAGGGGCTTACCAGAACCAGGTCATCCACAAAGGGACGGTGCAGATCGAACACCATGTAATTATCTTTTGAATGGTCCCCTTCCACAAAGTCTGCCAGTGGATTGGAACTCATAAAGCCCGCGTTTACCGATTTTTCAATTTCCTGTTTCAGCTCTGCCACCGAACCAATACAAATCTGTTCCTTCCGGTCATCGGTAACCCAAATGGGCAGGGGCGTTCCCCAGAACCGGGATCTGCTCAGGTTCCAGTCCACCAGGTTTTCCAGCCATTTTCCAAAACGTCCCGTTCCGGTGGATTCGGGTTTCCAGTTGATGGTGTTGTTCAGCTCCATCATGCGTTCCTTCATGGCCGTGGTGCGAACAAACCAGCTATCCAATGGATAATATAGCACCGGTTTATCGGTTCGCCAGCAATGGGGGTAGTTGTGAATATGCTTTTCGATGCGGAAGGCCTTGTTTTCGAGCTTCAGCTGAACCGCAATATCCACATCGATGGTGGGATCCTCTCCGGTTTTGGTATTGTCGTATTCATTTTTTACATACTTTCCTTCGAAAGCGCTATAACTTTCCAGGTTTATCCGTTCCCTGACGAAAGATTCATCCAGGTCCTTCAAGCGGAAGAAACGACCCTTTCGGTCGACCAGTGGCTGAATGACACCCTCCTTATCGAGTACAGTAAGAGCTGAAATATCATTGGCCATGGCCACCCGGAAATCGTCCGCCCCAAAGGTGGGGGCCGTATGTACAATCCCGGTTCCATCCTCCGTGGTCACAAAATCGCCCGTAACCACCAGAAAGGCTTTCCCTTCGGGATGTACCCAGTCCAGCAGTTGCTCATAAGAGAGTCCCTTCAGTTTGCTTCCTTTCAGGGTTTTCACCATTTTATAGGGCACATGTTTATTGCCCGGCTCATACTCATCCATGGGTAGTGCTGCATCCTTTTCCGGGAAGTATTGACCCATTAGTTCTTTGGCCAGAATCACGGTGATGGGCATACCGGTATAAGGGTTAAAGGTCCGCACCAGCGCATACTCGATCTTTGCACCAACGGAAAGTGCCGTATTGGATGGAAGGGTCCAGGGGGTGGTGGTCCATGCCAGTATGTAGAGATCCGTATCCAGATCTTCAAAGAGAAATGCTGAACGATGGTCCCGGATTATTTTAAACTGTGCCACTACGGTGGTATCTTTCACATCGCGGTAGCAACCGGGCTGATTTAACTCATGGGTGCTGAGGCCGGAACCCGCTGCCGGAGAGAAAGGCTGAATGGAGTAGCCTTTGTATAACAAATCTTTTTTATGCAGTTCCTTAAGCAGGTACCAGACGCTTTCAATATACTTGTTATCGTAGGTGATGTAGGGATCTTCCATATCGATCCAGTAACCCATCGATTCGGTAAGTTCCTCCCACATGCTGGTGTACTTCATTACATCCTTGCGGCAGGCAGCATTGAACTCTTCTATAGATATTTTAGTTCCTATATCCTCCTTGGTGATATTTTTGCTGGCTTCAACAGCCAGTTCGACAGGAAGTCCGTGGGTGTCCCAGCCGGCTTTGCGCTTTACAAGGAATCCCTGCTGGGTTTTATAACGGCAAAAAATGTCTTTGATGGTACGCGCCATCACATGATGAATGCCCGGTTTACCGTTTGCCGACGGGGGGCCCTCATTAAAGACAAAGGTGGGCCGGCCCTTACGGGTTTCAACAGATTTTTCAAAGATGTTATTCTCCTTCCAGAACGTATTAATCTCTTTATTGATTTCTGAAAGGTCAAACTTCTTATATTCAGGGAATAGCTTGCTCATCAAATCGCCTTCGTTTGCAGGGAATATTAAAATTTCACAAAGATAGACGAGCAGGATGTAATATGCAAGAACCCAGTAAAAAACCGTCGGCTCCGCTATTCATACAGAACTTTCACATACTGAGGAGCCTTTTTCCCCGTCCGGCGACTTAAAACATACAGACCCGGGGTCAGTCCGGAAAGATTCACCTGCGACTGTCCCCCGGCCAGGTCCAGGACCCGGGTACATTGTCCCGAACTGTTGAAAATGCTTAGCCGGGAAGGTTCCGGCACCGGATCCAGATAGAGCATTCCCTGAAAAGGATTGGGGTATATATGAAATGTGTTTCCTGGGGCTACATGTGATCCCACCCGGGCTGTAATTTCGGGTTTTACAAGCCGCTTGCTGGTATAAAGCCGGTACTCACCGGGCTGAAGGAAAACAGGGTCCTGCAGATCACTTACCTGTATGCTGTCTCCTGTGAAATAGCTGTACCACCAGCCGCTCCTGCTGAAGGAGGGGTTTACGGAGAGAGGGTCCACATCAAAATTTCCGATAATGCGTACGTCCATATCAGCGTGATTGATCTCGATTCTTTTGGCTGCATCCGTAACAGCCAGGGTAAAATCGCCGGAGCCAAAGGCGGGTTCTTGTTGCTTCAGATGGATCAGAGCCGACCAAATCTCGTAGACTCTTCTGCGCAAACCTGTATCGTAATAATCCCAGCGGATGGGTTTGTTACAAACCCGGCAATCGTAGTCGATGCTGAAATCATATCCCAGTTCCCCGAACTGCCAGATCATTTTTGGGCCGGGTACCGTAAAGAAAAATACCCCTGCCAGAGCCATGCGTTCCAGGGCGGTATTTCGTTCCCGGATATCGTAGGCGCCTGAGGAGTTGCCATAGGTCCTGTTCTTATACATGAGGCGTTCCTCGTCATGGCTTTCCATATATCCAACCAGGTGGGGCTCTGTCCAGAAGCGTTCTTTGTATGAGATCCAGCTGAAGTCGGAATCATTCTCATAGCCCATGGTGGCCTCATTGTACGCTCCGTTGAGATTTCCCCATAACATCATGCCGGCCTCTGAAAGCTCTGCCTCCTCGGCGTTGGCAGCAAAGTGTTCCAGAATCACATAGGCATCCTCCCTGATCTCCCAGATTTTGTTGGCCATTCGTTTCAGAATATTGATCCGGGAGAGGTCATATCCGCTCCCGTCGCCTGCAGTGTTTGTGAAACCTTTGGTAAAATCAAAGCGGAATCCATCCACGTGATACTCCCTGAGCCAGTAATGGCTTACACTGTCGACAAATTTTTCAGTGTCCGGACTAAGATGATTGAAATCGTAGCCCCAGGAGAAGACCGGATTGGGAGAATCCACATTGTACCAGGGATTGTCGGCGCTCACCTTTCCGGTGGAGGAGTCAAAATATAACTGAACCAGGGGAGACTGTCCGTATGAGTGGTTCAGGACCATATCCAGGATCACGGCCATACCTCTTTGGTGACAGGAATCGATAAACGCCTGCAGATCACCTGCCGGGCCATAATATTTATCGGGGGCAAAATAGAACGAGGGGTTGTAGCCCCAGCTCTCATTTCCCTCAAATTCAGTCACGGGCATCAGTTCGATGGCATTGATTCCCAATCGTTCAAAATAGTCCAGCGTATCGGTCAGGGTAAGCCAGTCGTGAGCTTCCAGGAAGTCCCGAAGCAGCAGTTCATAAATCACCAGGTTCTCTTTCTCCGGTGCGGTATATCCGGAATCATTCCAGCTATACTCCGGTCTGTTGGTCCGGAACACGCCAACGATTCCGGAAGCCTGTTCTTCCGGATATGGGATTAATCCGGGATAGATTCCATCGGTGATCCACTTATCGTTCCAGGGATCGAGCACTTTTTCGCTGTATGGATCTGCAATGGCCAGGGTACCATCCACCAAATACTGAAAAGCATATTCCAGGTCTGGCTCCAGATCACTGATGGTGATCCAGAATCTGTCACCGTCTTTATGCATCCTGGATCCCGAACCCGGAGTCCAGTCATTGAAATCGCCGATGGCAAAAACATGCTCTTTTCCGGGAGCATACAGGACCATCTGAACCATTTGATCATTGCTGTAATTGATTCCATCATTAAGGGTGTCGGGCAA
The DNA here is from genome assembly GCA_029210725.1 of Bacteroidales bacterium. Lineage (NCBI taxonomy): Bacteria > Pseudomonadati > Bacteroidota > Bacteroidia > Bacteroidales > Bacteroidales bacterium. The sequence continues at coordinate 90,168 of JARGFM010000015.1, forward strand.
GGGAACATCCGCCAGAGTTTCGAGCCCATGAACAAACACGGAGTCTGCTGCTGCCTCATCGCCCGAAGAGGCGTTTACCCGTATCCAGTAATCTCCGGACAGGCTTAGGTCGAAGTTGTGATTAATGGTGGTTCCGTTTACAGTTTTGACCAGCGCTGCATTCAAATACAGGGAAAGTTCCGATTCCTTGTTGGTTGCAGCCTCAAACGGAATGATATCCCCGGGATTGACCACCAGGTTTTTGTCCGGCTGAATGATAGAAACGATATAGGCATCCTCATATACTTTTACAAAAATATCTTTTCCCCCATCGTCTTTTCCTTCTTTGCTGGAGTCGGCGCTGCGGAAGACGAAAGCCATGTAGCTGATGGTTTCATAAGCCGGCACTCCGTAATAATCCCGGATGGAAGGTCCGATCTCCAGGGAATAGAGGTTGGCCGATTCCCTGGTCAACCTGGTTTCAGCCGTATTCACTCCCCATTCCGTAAGCACATACTTCCAATCGCCCATGCTGGTGCTGTTTGAGGTAATCACCCCGGTATGCGCATAGACATCGCCGGTAAAATCCGCTAAGCCCGCCGTTCCTTCCGTGGCATCAAAGTAAATGGTTACAGATCCACCGGGTGCAGGAAGATCCGGATCCGTGCTAATAATCTGCGCTTCCGAGAGCAGAGGAATAAAAATAAGAAGCAGAACGACAGGCAATCGAAAAGAGGGTTCCATGGAGAACAAAATAAGCTTATTTTTCCATATTTTAGTCCTTTGACTTAAACCGGACCATGAAGCAATGAAAAAACCAAAATTAAGCTTCTGGCAAATATGGAACATGAGTTTTGGATTCCTTGGGATCCAGTTCGGATTTGCCCTGCAAAACGGAAATGTGAGCCGTATCTTTCAAACCCTGGGAGCAGAAATTGACCAGATTCCCATTCTCTGGATCGCCGCCCCGGTTACCGGCTTGATCATCCAGCCCATTATCGGGCATATGAGTGATAAGACCTGGGGAAGGCTGGGGCGCAGACGCCCCTATTTCCTGGTTGGAGCCATCCTGGCTTCCATAGCCCTGATCATTATGCCCAATTCACCCGCTCTCTGGATTGCAGTAGGGATGCTCTGGATCATGGATGCTTCCATCAATATCACCATGGAACCCTTCCGGGCTTTTGTAGGGGATATGCTACCCAATGAGCAACGGACCAAAGGTTTTACCATGCAGAGTTTTTTTATCGGTATCGGTGCTTTCGTAGCCTCCTGGCTTCCGTATATGCTCTCCGAGTGGTTCCATATTTCCAATACGGCCCCCGAGGGTGAGATTCCCCAGACGGTGAGGCTCTCCTTCTACCTGGGTGGAGGGGTGTTTCTGCTGGCGGTTTTATGGACGGTGTTCCGCACCAGGGAGTATTCGCCCGAGGAGCTTAATAGTTTCTCTGAAAATGCCGAAGTAGATGAAAAGGTCCATAATGACACCCCCGATCCGCTTGGTAAATATTTGCGAAGGGGAATGATCTGGTTGGTGGCGGGCATCGTGTTCGCCGTACCTGTTTACTTTTTAAAACTGGAGAAGGAGCTCTATATCCTGGCCGGAGGTCTGGGAATATTCGGCCTCCTGCAACTGATCAGTGCGGCCTTGATAAAAGGCAAAAGGGAGACGAGCGGCCTGGTAAGTATTATCACGGATCTTTACCATATGCCTTTGACCATGAAACAATTGGCCATTGTGCAGTTTTTTTCATGGTTTGCCCTGTTCAGCATGTGGATCTATACCACCCCGGCGGTCACCTCTCACCTGTATCACACCACGGATACCACCACGGTCGCATACAACGAAGGGGCCAACCTGGTGAGCGGTATGTTTGGATGGTATAACCTCTTTGCCGCGGCATTTGGCCTGTTGCTGCTGCCTTTTCTGGCCAGGCTGACCAACCGGAAAATTACACATTCTATTGCACTGGTGATCGGGGGACTGGGACTGGCCTCGGTTATGATCCTGAATAATCCCCAGCACATGATCTTTTCCATGATCGGTGTGGGTCTGGCCTGGGCCAGTATCCTGGCTATGCCCTATGCCATCCTGACCGGCTCCCTTCCCTCCCATAAGATGGGGGTCTATATGGGGATTTTCAATTTCTTTATTGTGATTCCGCAGATCCTGGCGGCAACCATCCTGGGCTTTATGGTTAATTCCCTTTACGGTGGCGACAGTATCTATGCCCTGCTTACCGGAGGTATTTCCATGCTGGTAGCCGCGGTGCTGATTCTGTTCGTGAAGGATGTGTATGAAAAATAGTTAAAACAAAAAGATGAAAAGATATTACCGGGAAGATCCCTGGAGCATCATCGAAGAGGGCTTCGATCCTTCCATGCAGGAAGCATCGGAGAGTATCTTCAGTCTGGGGAATGGCCGGATCGGTCAGCGGGCCAATTTTGAAGAACGTTATTCCGGACAGACCCTTCAGGGGACCTATCTGGCCGGAGTCTATTATCCGGATAAGACCCGGGTGGGCTGGTGGAAAAACGGCTACCCGGAATATTTTGCCAAGGTGCTCAATGCCCCGAACTGGATCGGGATCGATGTAGAAATCAATGGGAAACCACTGGATCTTCACCAGAATGCCCCTCTGGAGTTCAGGCGCGAATTAAATATGAAGCAAGGCTATCTGGAACGGACATTTGCTATTTACGTGGGCGAAAACAGACTTGAAATTGCTGTGCGCAGATTTCTGAGTATGAAACGGGATGAGATCGGGGCGATCCGGTATGCCATTCGTTCGGTGGATTTTTCAGGAGATGTATCTTTTGCGCCTTATATCGATGGCAATGTGGTTAACCGGGATTCCAACTATGATGAAAAATTCTGGGAAATGGAAAGTTCCAAAGCAGTTCCCGGATCTGCCTATCTTATGGCACGTACCCGTAAAACAGGTTTTGTGAGCTGTATGACCATGTGCTATATCCTGGAGTTAAACGGGGAAGCCCTGCAGTTGGAACCGGAGGTGACAGAGAAGAAAGATTTCGTTTCAAACAAGGTAAGCCTTGAACTGGACCAGGGCGAGGAGGTGAAGTTTTACAAGTATGTTTCCGTGCTTAGCTCCATGAATCATAAACCAGAAGAGATGGTAAAAAGGGGTATCGATCTGCTTATTGATACCATGAGCCTGGGTTTTGATGCCCTGTTTGAGGAACATGCCGGAGCCTGGGAAGAGAAGTGGGACCATTCAGATATTATCATTGAAGGGGATATTGCGGCCCAGCAGGGAATCCGCTTCAATATTTTCCATTTGAACCAGACCTACACCGGAAAGGATGAACGGCTCAATATCGGCCCCAAGGGATTTACGGGTGAGAAATACGGAGGAAGCACCTACTGGGACACAGAAGCTTATATGATTCCTTTCTACCTGAGTACGGCCCGGGAGGAAGTGGCCCGCAATCTTTTGATTTACCGGTATAAGCAGCTGGATAAGGCCATTGAAAATGCGGAAAAACTTGGTTTCAGGGAGGGGGCTGCCCTGTATCCCATGGTGACCATGAACGGGGAAGAGTGCCACAACGAGTGGGAGATAACCTTCGAGGAAATACACCGGAACGGAGCCATTGCTTATGCCATCTATAACTATACCAGGTATACCGGCAAGCGGGAGTATCTCTTGTCGAAGGGACTGGAAGTCCTGATTGCCATCTCGCGTTTCTGGCGGCAGCGGGTCAACTGGTCGAATGAGAAGAACAAATATGTGATGCTGGGTGTAACCGGCCCCAACGAATATGAAAACAATGTAAATAACAACTGGTATACCAACAAAATGGCCGCCTGGACCATGTCGTATACCCTTGAATCACTGACAACCCTGAGACAGGTGGATGCGGGCGCTTTTAACAGACTCCTGGAAAAAACCTCTTTTGACTTCCAGGAAGAAACCACCTCCTGGAGAGAAATTATTGAGAAACTTCATTTTCCTTACGAAGAGAATCAGGCTGTCTTCCTGCAGCAGGACGGATTTATGGACAAGGAACAACGGATGGCGGCCGATCTGGATCCTGCCGACAGACCCATCAACCAGCACTGGTCGTGGGACCGTATTCTGCGTTCCTGTTTTATCAAGCAGGCCGACGTGTTACAGGGGATTTTTGTGTTTGAGGATGAGTATGACCGGGAAACCATGGAGCGGAACTATGATTTTTATGAGCCCCGCACGGTCCATGAATCCTCCCTGTCGCCCTGTGTGCATTCGATCCTGGCGGCCCGCATCGGTCGACCCGGGAAGGCATATGAGATGTATCTTCGTACCTCGCGGCTAGATCTGGATGACTATAATCATGAGGTGGACGAAGGGCTTCATATCACCAGTATGGGTGGGACCTGGATGTCGGTGATTTATGGCTTCGGTGGGATGAAGGTCCGGGAGGGCCTGCTCAGCTTTGAACCCCGGCTGCCGGCCAACTGGGAGGCCCTCTCCTTTAAAATATTGTACCGGGGAAGAACCCTGGTGGTGCGGATCAACAAGAAACAGGTGAGTATTGAGAACCTGGAAGGCGAAGAGGTGGAACTTTTTCTTGAAGGAAAGAAGGTACTTGTGAAAAAGGCAGCATCGGTGGTGGCAGATCTCTGAAAAACTGCTATTTTTGCAGGTATAAACGAGATTTAATGAAAATATATGCACATACAGGTAGTATTCAGCTTGTGAACGCGACCGGATATTTTGTTACCGATCGTGAGGATGCTTTGCTGTGCCGGATAACCTGACAGAGAGAATACCTTATGCAGATAAGAGAAAGAAGGTCGGGTTTCACCCGGCCTTTTTTTTTGGCTTTGATCTTAACAGCATGGCAGGCTGTTGTATGAATCGCCTGGTCCACAGCCATTGGGCCGGTATAAACCAAAACGTAATGGAAAAACTTACACACATTGTGAAAGGGACCATGGCACAGATGGTCCATGTATGTAACGGTAAAGTGATTTACCAGATTCAAACCAGGAATCACCTTTATCAGCTGGAAGTTGATTCCACGGAGCAAGAGTGGGAAACCACCTACCTGTTACCCTCTTTCAAATCGATCACCCTGATGCGGTGGATCCGAAAGGGACTGGAAAATAGAGATGGAACCTTTATTCAATTGAAGTAAGATGGAAGAAGAGGAGGACCAACTGGGATTTACAGGTCAAAACCAAGGTTCATGAGATTCGTACGCTCGTGAATATGAATGGCCTGGAATCCCAGTTCCTGTGCCGCCTTGATATTATGGATACTATCGTCCAGGAACAGGGTCTCTTTTGCTTTGATGCCTGCATCTTTGATCACATATTCCCAGGCCTCGTAATCTGGTTTGTGCCACCCAATTTCATGGGAATAATATATTTTCTTAAAAACCTGGTGCATGGATTCCCCTGCCTTATCCAGGAACATCTTTTCAAACACCTTCACATGAAGACCCGAAGTATTACTGAGCATATACAGATTATATCGATTTGAAAGCTTCTTCAGAAGTTTGATCCGCTCTTCGGGAATGCCTACCAGCATGGCGTTCCACGCATCGTCGAAGCTCTGGTCGGTCATCTGGACCCCGGCCACTTTTCTTATTTCGTCTCTAAACTGCCGGGTGTCCAGCAAGCCTGTTTGATATTTGAAAAAGAGATCCGTCCTCATGGAGTCGGGATACTGCATCAGCTCCGAAGGGAAGCCCAGTTCATAAAAGGCCTTCAAAGTTGCCTGAACATTGATGTCCAGAATCACCCCGCCCAGATCGAACAGGATATTTCTAAAGTTCGGTGCTTGTGCCATCCATTTTGTATATTCGCAAGTACCCAAAGATAACGAAAAACCAGAGAGCCATGCGAATCAACGGAACCCATTACCGGAGCATCTGGATGGGAAAGGATCCCGGGCTTGTTTATGTCATCGATCAGCGTTACCTGCCTTTTGAATTTCGCATCCTTCCATTGAGAACGGCGAAGGATGCTTATCATGCCATATCTGAGATGGCAGTGAGGGGGGCGCCACTGATCGGGGCAACAGCTGCTTTTGGACTCTATCTGGCAGCATTTGGAAGCGGTCCTGATCGCTGGTGGGAAGAGTTGGAGGAAGCAGCGGAAAGGCTTATCTCCGCCAGGCCAACGGCAGTAAACCTGAAGTATGCCGTGAACCTTTTGATGGAGCAAGTGAGTTTTCCGGCTTCGCGTGCGTCCATGATTAAAGAGTTGTTTCATCTCTCCATTCGTTTTGCCGAAGATGAGGTAATCCGAAGCAGGAGAATCGGGGAGCATGGCCTGAGATTAATCAGGGAAATCCATGAGGCTACTTCCCGGCCCGTTAATATTCTGACCCACTGCAACGCCGGTTGGCTGGCCTGTGTGGATTACGGGACCGCCACGGCACCCATTTACCTGGCGCACGACCAGGGGATCCCGGTTCATGTGTGGGTAGACGAAACCCGGCCCAGGAACCAGGGAGCCCGTTTGACCGCCTATGAACTGGGTGAGCATGGGGTGCCACATACCCTGATCGTTGATAATGCGGGAGGACACCTGATGCAGCGGGGGAAGGTCGACCTGGTGCTGGTGGGAAGCGACCGCACCACCCGGACCGGGGATGTGGCCAATAAGATAGGCACCTATCTGAAAGCCCTGGCCGCAAAGGATAACGGAATCCCCTTTTACGCGGCCCTTCCTTCCTCGACCATCGATTTTGACCTTGTAGAAGGATCCAGAATTGAGATCGAGAACCGCGACCCGGAAGAGCTGACCCGGATGCAGGGAATTAGCCTGGAGACCGGGGATCCCCTGACTGTAAGAATCTATCCGGAAGGATCAGTAACGGCAAATCCGGGTTTTGATGTAACACCTGCCAGACTTGTAAGCGGACTGATCACAGAGAAAGGCATCTGTGAGGCGTCGGAGAAAGGAATCAAATCGCTGTTTAAAAGGCAGGGACCACATGCATAGGACTATAACTATCTTAATATTTTTAATCTGTTGTCTAAGCGGGTTTGCTCAGGATGCGCTGGATAACAGACGCATACCATATCTCCAGTTTAATTATCACTCCGGTTCTTTCTGGACACGCTCGGAGTTTCTGGCAGAAGAGTTTTCGGATCCTTACAGAGCCATTGAAGCGCGTTTGGGATTCCAGTTGACCGGTAATGAGATTTGGGAGCAGTATCATAACTTCCCCAAAGTGGGACTGGGGATGCACTATTCGGACCTGGTAAAAGACCGCTCCGATACCGTGGTGGGAAATCCATTCAGCCTGTTTGGCTTTTACAGTGCACCCTGGCTTAGAGTTGGACGATTCACCCTTTCTACAGACATGTCGGTTGGTCTGAGTTATGCGGATGTTATCTATGATTCGATCAGCAATCCTTATAATGACGTGATTGCTTCTCATGTGAATCTCTATTTTGATTTCAATTTAAATATGAATGTAAAATTGACCCCCAGGCTGGGTCTGAATGCCGGTTATGGGATTACACATTATTCAAACGGAAGGATGCAGGCCCCGCAGAAAGGAATCAATAACTGGGGCTGGCTCTTTGGCCTGGATTACTTATTGGGCGAGCCGGCATCGGAGTTCAACTTCAGGGAACCTGAATCCTTCCAGACTAATGAGTCCATTCAGCTCATGTATGCGGCGGGTCTTGTGGAGTATATCGTGAATCGCAGTACCAGGGAGCTCCGGTTTTTCACCTCCTCATTTACGGCCGACTATGTAAGCACCCTCAGTCCCAGGATGGCTGTAACCTTCGGACTGGAGGCTCTGTATGACGGGTCCCTCAAAAGAGCTATTCCGGGGGTTCTCCCCGAAGATGCAAGCACCTGGCAGCAAATGTACCTGGCCTCTCACCTGGGTTACCATTATATCATTGAACGCTTTACCATTCTTTTTAATTTTGGCACCTATTTTCGTCAGCATTCCTACGACAGAGGGTATTATTTTGCCAGACTGGGAGGCAGATGGCGCTTTACAGATCAGCTGTATGCTCACATCTGCGTTAAGACAAAGAATGCAGTACGCTCAGACTGGATCGAATGGGGCGCCGCCTATCAGATCAATCTCCGAAAGTAAAATCAGAAATGCAAGTGTTGCCAGATTTTAGTAATTTGTGTAATATTGCATCCCCATTTCGGGGTTAACACCAGTTGATATTCACAGGGCCCATAGCTCAGCTGGTTAGAGCACCTGACTCATAATCAGGGGGTCGCTGGTTCGAGCCCAGCTGGGCCCACTTTAAGATCAACCACTTACATATAATTTTGTAGGTGGTTTTTTCTTTGGTGCCAGTTTGTTGCCAGGATTTGTGGGGAAAGGTTGGTGGGGATTTGTACTTTCTTCAGATGTTATGTTTTCATATATGTCATTTAGTGTTTTTTCAATTACACTTCTTTTCAACTCACATTCCCAGATTATATGAACATTCCATCCAATTTCTTTCAACTTCTTCTGATCTGCCCGATCTCTTGATTTTGTATTGCTAATTTTACTTTTCCAATA